>JADJMD010000012.1:0-300000 GCA_016709765.1 Ignavibacteriales bacterium | reverse complement strand
TCAGGAGGTGTGCTTGCATGGGGTTTGTTAACACCTATAATTGCATACTTTAAATTTTACAATCAAGATTTACCAGCAGATTTTAATTGGGCTGATACTATGGTTCAGGTTTGGAAAAGTTATGTTAGACCAATTGCAATTGGTGGAATGTTGGTTGGTGCAGGATTTACTCTTTGGAAAATGAGAAAAAGTCTTGCTACCGGTATTGCCCGCTCTGTTGGAGATGTTAAAAAAGCTGCAAGCGGTGAACATGTTGAAATCAGAACAGAAAAAGATATTAATTTTAAATGGATTATGATTGGAATTTTAGGAACAGCGGTTGCTACATTTTTCATTTACAATTATTTCGCCCAAAATGTTTTAGCTGCACTAGTTGCAACAGTTGTTATGATAATAGCCGGATTTTTCTTTGCGGCTGTTTCAGGATATCTTGTTGGAATTATCGGTTCAAGTAATAATCCAATCAGTGGATTAACTCTTTCAACCTTAGTAGTTGCTGCAATTTTAATGGTTGCACTTGGTATGAAAGGAACCCAAGGTGTTGCTGCTGTACTTGGCGTTGCAGCTGTTGTTTGTGTTGCTGCTGCGGTTGCCGGTGAGATGTTACAGGATTTGAAAGCCGGACATATTCTTGGTGGTACACCATGGAAAATGCAGGTTGGTGATATTATAGGTGTTGTAGTTTCTGCTGCTATTATGTTCATTCCTCTTTTAATATTGCACGAAGGTGATATTAAAATGGGCGGAACTGGTTTTGGCGGTGATGCTTTACCTGCACCACAAGCGAGTTTGATGGCAATTCTTTCAAAAGGAATTGTTGCCGGTGATATGGAATGGATTTTAATCTTTACAGGTATGCTAATGGGCGTTGGTTTTATTTTGATGAATGTTAAAAGTCCTATGCTTGTTAGCGTTGGTATGTATTTACCACTCGGAACAACTTTTGCAATTTTTGTTGGCGGATTGATAAAAGGAATTGTAGAAAGAGTTAACGAGAAAAAGAAATTTAATGATGCTCAAAAATCGAGGGTTGAAAATAATGGTGTTCTAATTGCCGCCGGATTGATAGCCGGTGAAGCATTAATTGGTTTACTGTTTGCGGGACTTGCTTTCTTCGAAGTATCGGTTCCTGCAATATTCACAGAACCATCATTCTTAGTAAGTCTTGTGGTTATTGGGTTTATTGGTTGGTTGCTTGTAAGGATTCCGGTTAAAAATGCCGGTAAACCAGATGATCCTGCACCTCCACAAGTATCTATGTAATAAACTATTATTGGAGCGTTTATTTATAAACGCTCCTTCTTTTTTTATGCCGCTTACATTTAATGAACGAAAAAAAATATTAAAGAGTGCTAACACTCTTGATCTTACTCCAATTAGAATTTATTCTGAAGTAAAGGATAATGATGATTTGGTAACCGTTATCATTCCAAAGTTTAAGAATAAGGTTGTCGTAAAATTAATCTCACCAAAACTTAAGAGTGATCACTTTAGAGTTAAGCTTGATAAATTTGGTTCAGCAGTATGGCTAAAGATAAATGGCAAAGATAGAGTCGATCAAATAATTAAAGATGTTAAGAAAAATTTTGGTGATGAAATTGAAGAAGAAACTGAAAGAATCACAAAATATATTTCACAATTATACACTCAAGGATTTATAACATTTAAAGAACTAAACTAAAGGAGTCTGTTATGGGAAAAGTATTAGGTCATTTAAAACCAGAGTTGGTTTGGTATCACTTCGAGGAAATCTGTAAATATCCTCGTCCATCCAAAAAAGAAGAAAAAATTGCGGAGTACGTTGTTTCTGTTGGAAAAAGATTGGGCCTTCAAACTGAAAAAGATAAGTTTGGAAATATTGTTATTCGTAAACCTGCCACACCAGGAAAAGAAAATCTTAAAACTGTGGTTTTGCAAGGGCACATTGATATGGTTTGCGAAAAAAATAGAGGTGTTGAACACGATTTTGATAATGATCCGATTTATCCATACATAGATGGTGATTGGGTAAAAGCAAAAGGTACAACTCTTGGTGCTGATAATGGAATTGGAGTTGCCAGTGCTCTTGCAATCTTAGAAGCAAATGATGTTGAACACGGACCGCTTGAATGTTTATTTACCCTTGATGAAGAAACCGGTTTAACAGGTGCATCGAGTTTGAAGAAGAACTGGTTAAAAGGTGATATACTTATCAATATGGATTCAGAAGACCTCGGTACTATTTTTATAGGATGCTCCGGCGGAAAAAATACTGCCGCAACACTTAAAGCTAAACTTGAAAAATCACCTAGAAATTATTCTGCTTTTGAATTAAAAGTAGCTGGATTAAAAGGTGGACATTCAGGTCTTGAAATTCATGTTGGAAGAGGAAATGCAGTAAAAATTCTTAATCGTGCAATTTGGAATTACTCTCAAGAAAATGCTATTCGCTTGGCAGAAATAAACGGTGGTAACAAACATAATGCAATTCCACGTGAAGCATTTGCAATCGTACTTGTTCCAAAGAATGATGATAAAAAATTCAAAAAATTTGTTGCAAAGTACAATGAAACTGTAAAAGCTGAATATTTAACCGTTGATGCAGGTTTAGTTGTTTCAGCAGAAAAACATGTTGTACCGGAAAAAGTTATGGATGAAAAAACACAGAAGCGTTTGGTTAACGCTCTGTACGCAATTCCACATGGTGTAATTAAAATGTCAAATGATATTCCTGGTTTGGTAGAGACATCAACAAACTTAGCGGTAGTAGAAACAGTTGGGAAAAATATTAATATTGTAACAAGTCAACGAAGTCCAATTGCATCACAAAATGTTGATATTACAAGTATGACAACAGCTGTATTAAAACTTGCTGGGGCAGATGTAAGTTATGGTGATGGATATCCGGGCTGGGCACCAGATATTAATTCTGATATTTTAAAAGTATTTAAATCTACTTTCACAAAAATGTACGGTAAAGAGCCTGAAGTAACTGCAATTCATGCAGGACTTGAGTGCGGAATCATAAAAGAAAAATATCCTGATATGGATATGATCTCATTTGGCCCAACGATGCGCGATGTTCACTCACCTGATGAGAAGTTACAAATATCAACCGTACCGGAGTTTTATAATCAATTAAAAACTGTATTAAAAAATATTCCGGCTAAATAGTTTAGTAATAATCATTAAAATTAAAGCAGATACGACTTTAGAAGTATCTGCTTTTTTTATATTATTGTCTGTAGTAATGATAAATCTATTATTTGTTTTTGTCGTACTGAGCCTGTCGAAGTATGACATCATTTTATTATAATTCTCACGTTTCGACAAGCTCAGCGTGATAAAGAAAAAGTGAAAATTAAATGGATGAAATTTCTTTAAAACCCCAGCCATCATCATTTTTAAGATGGAGTGCTCTTCTTCTCATAAGTTTAGCAATGATGGGTAATTATTATATTTATGATAGTATTAGTCCGCTTGCAGATTTATTAAAAACACAACTTGGTTTTTCGGATTCAAACATCGGATTGTTAAATGCAATTTATTCTTTTCCCAATATAATTATGGTTTTAATTGGGGGATTACTGATAGATAGAATCGGTACTAAATCATCTGTTTTGATATTTACCGCACTAATAACAATTGGGTCTATCGTTACAGCACTTACCGGAAATATATGGATAATGTCTGCAGGAAGATTAATTTTTGGTCTTGGTGCTGAATCTATGATTGTAGCAATTACTACCATTATTGCACGCTGGTTTAAAGGTAAAGAATTATCGTTTGCGTTTGGATTAAATCTTACTGTTGCAAGACTTGGATCATTTCTTGCGCTTAATTCTCCAAGTTGGGGAAAAAGTTTATATGAATATTGGCAATCACCACTTTGGATAACTGTTGCAGGGGGTGTTTTTGCACTAGTATGCGTTGGCGTTTATTTTTTCCTAGATATATATGCTAGTAAAAATTATGATCTTCCAAAGGAAGGCGAACAAGATGCGATATTACTTTCTGATATATTAAGAATAAAAGAAAGAACTAGATGGTTTCTCTTTGCTGGAATAGCCTCTGTTTTTATAATTCTTACAATTACATTCCCGGATAACTGGGCAATTTATTTAATCGCTTTGATTGTCGCCATGCTAGTCCTTTTTCTTAAAGCAAAATCCTTCTCCACATCTTTCTGGTATATCACAGCTTTGTGTGTAACTTTTTATTCGGCAATGTTTCCATTTCAAACTTTTGCGATCAAATTTTTTCAGGAGGCTCATGGTACAACAAGAGAAGTTGGTGGAAATCTTTCAAGTATTTTAACTCTTGCAGCTATGGTTTTTACACCATTGTTTGGATTACTTGCAGATAAAATAGGTAAACGATCTTTGCTGATGATGTTCGGATCACTTTTAATAATTCCAGTTTATCTTATGATGGCTTATCAATTTGGAAAGCCGACTGTAATGAATGAAAGTGATTTTATTCATCTTACAATAAAGTTTTTTGATATTGATGCAGCGATACCAATTTATTTAATCTTACCTATGGCAATGATGGGAATTGCTTTCTCACTAGTTCCTGCCGTCATGTGGCCTTCTGTAGCCATAATTGTTGATTCCTCAAAACTTGGTACTGCTTACGGATTGATGACAATGATTCAGAACATCGGTTTATTTGGATTTAATTTATTAATTGGTTTTACAAATGATTATTCGGGTGCAAGTGCAACAAATCCAGGAGGTTATACACCTGGAATGTGGATATTTTCCACACTCGGATTTTTAGGATTGCTTTTCGCATTCTTGTTAAGAAAATCTGAAACAGGACCAAACGCGCACGGACTTGAAAAAGGTATGACAAAATAATTTTTTAATTAATTTCGGCAGGGATGAAATCAACTTATCAATTCGGAGAGAATATGAAAATTGTTTCTACAGTTCTTTTTGTATTATTTATTTTCTTTGGCTCTTCATCCTATGCACAAGGTTCAGCTTGTTGCGGTTTGGATTATATGGCTGGATATCTTTTGCAATCGGGTGTCAGCGGTGGATATGGTGCACAGCAATTTTCCGCTACTGGTTTTAATGATTATATAAAAGTCTATAACGATAATCGACCTGCACTTACTAAAAAGATGGACGATTTTGGATTCTCATATGGCTGGAAAGCCGGTGCGAATATTATCCAGGTGGAAGATGATAATATGTTATATGGATTAAATATTTTTTATCAGCAAACTAAAGAATTACACGAAGCTACAGCCACTTTAACAAATAATATCCATGCAAAAAGAGAATTCGATTTAACATTGATATCATATGGAATAGGGCTCTCATTTTCGTATGTACTTAGCAACAGCTTCGATTTCAAAATTGCTGATGTAAAAGTGAACTGGAACAAAGCCAAACTAATTAATAAATATACTGAAGGTACCAATCCAACTACTGAAGAAATCTTAAGGAATCCCGATACAACTATTGGTGGACAAATAAGTACAGGTTTAGTTTATTATCCATTCCCACCATATATTTCTCTTGAAGTAAATGCCGGATACTCGTACTTTCAAATAAATGAAATGCAATTTGAATCATCGGCACAATTCCTTGCGTCAAATGAAAACAGCGGTGAGAAAATGGAAAATTTTATTGATGGCGGTGGATTTTTTGCATTTGCGCAATTGAATATAGCGATACCAATTTTTCAATAAGATAATAATTGAATAGACTATCTTATAAAATATTATTTTTGTTTTTGATATTCACTTATCAAATTTTACCACAAGCTTTTGGGTTTGGATGTTTAGGATTTATTGGTGGATTTGGAGGCTACAGTTATCAACAATATAAGCCCGATGGTCTTAATAGTTATGTGGCTAATTTTAATTTAAATAATTCCGAATATCTTGAAAATAAAATGAGTGATTTTGGCAAAGCTAGTGGATATAGAGTCGGAGTGAATGTTTTTCGAGCAAAGTTTACTGGATTACTTATTACTGCTAAAGGTTACTATCAACAATTACAAGAAGGCCACGCAGCAATTGATTATCAAACTGGTTTTGCTAAGAATACCAATTTTGATTTGAAGCTTAAAAGCTGGGGGATAGGTGTTGATCTAGGTATTCCGATTACGGATTTTCTTAATTGGAAAATTATAGATGGAAGTTTACTTATTAATAGTGCAAGATTTACTGAAACTATTAACTCTCAAGAAGGTACTTCAGTTAAAAAATTTGATAATGAAAAAACAGAATTTGGTTACTCCGTTGGTTCAGGTTTTATTTTTGAGATATTAAAAGATTATATAAGCTTGGAAGGTGTAGCAAGCTATTCGGTAATCACAATTGATAAAATGAAAAATGAAGACGGCAGTATTTTGATTAACAATCCTAATAAAAATCTAAATTCAGAAAAGTTTATCAATACTGGTGGATTTAGCGCAGTACTTCAATTGAATTTAGGATTTCCACTTTAATAAGAGGAGAGAAAGTGAAAAAACTTACAAAACTTGATTCAGCTTCTGCAATTGCTGTACGCGATTGTATGGGTGCAAAAAAAGGCGAGAAAATTCTTGTAATTACTGATGAGCTAAAGAGGGAAATAGGTTTAGCGCTGCACGAAAATGCTATTAGATTAGGATATGAATCACTGCTAGTTGAAATGAAATCAGGAAAAATAAATGGTGAAGAACCATCTGATGTTGTAGCTGATTTAATGCAAAAGTTTGATGTAGTTTTTTGTCCCACAGCAAAATCATTAACTCATACAAATGCCAGAAGAAGTGCTTCAGCTAAGGGCGTGCGCATTGCAACTTTTCCGGGAATCACAAAAGATGTTATGATTCGTGGAATGAACGCCGACTACAAGGCTATTTCAAAAAGAACGGTTAAACTTGCAAATCTTTTAGAAACTGGTAAGGAAATTCGTATAACAGCTCCTGCAGGAACGGATATTACTTTTAAGATAGCAGGAAGAAAAGCCTATGCAAGTAAAGGGTTATTCCATGCAAAAGGTGAAAGCGGAAATTTACCGACAGGAGAAGCATTTTTAGCCCCTGTTGAAGGAACCTCAAACGGAGTCTTTGTAGTTGACGGTTCTATGGCTGGTTTGGGTTTAATCAAAAACGCCAACATAAAAATTGAAGTTGAAAAAGGTTTTGCAACAAAAATATCCGGTGGAATTCTTGCAAGTAAGCTAAAAACAATGCTTGATAAAGTTGGTAAAGATGCTCGTAACATTGCGGAATTTGGAATCGGTACAAATGATTCTGCAAAACTTAGCGGAATTTTACTTGAAGATGAAAAAGTTATGGGAACCATTCACATTGCTCTTGGAAATAATGTTTCTATGGGTGGAAGTGTTAATGTTCCAATTCACTTAGATGGCGTTATTAAAAGGCCAACAGTCTGGATGGATTCAAATATGATAATGAAAGATGGAAAACTTTTAGTAAAATGATAAATGTTCAAAGTTAAAGGCTCAATGAATTTTTTTTTCAATATCTTTTTTCTTTGAAGATTGAACATTTAGCATTTAAGAACTCTATTTCCAATAAAAATTGCTTTATTTATCTTTACAACAACTAAAAAAATTTTAAGGAATACGGATAGATGTCAATATTGCCAATAACGGTTTGTGGTGATAAAATACTTAGAAAAAAAGCCGCCAAAGTTTTAAAAGTCGATGATAAAATCATCAAGCTAATTGATGATATGTTTGAAACCATGCATAATGCAAATGGAATTGGTCTTGCAGCAAATCAAGTTGGGGCCAATAGACGGATTTTTGTTATAGATATTTCTAAAGTCGAAGATTATGAAGATGTTAAGCCGCTTGCATTAATTAATCCAAAGATTATTGAAAAATCTAAAGAAACAGTAAGCTATGAGGAAGGCTGTTTAAGTATTCCGGATCAGCGTGAAGATGTTATTCGTCCACAAAGAATAACAATTGAATTTCAGGATAAAGACTTAAACACCCACACCATTGAAGCAGATGATTTACTCGCACGAGTAATGCAGCACGAATATGACCATTTACTTGGCATTTTATTTACAGATCTTGTTGATGAAGAAACAAAAAAACGACTCAAGAAACCATTAAACAAAATCAAAAAAAGAAAAATTGAAGTTGATTATCCAATTAGCCAATCAGAAGAATACCGCATAATGTAAATGTAAAGGTGAGTGATGAAAATAGTTTTTATGGGTACTCCGGATTTTTCAATTCCTTCCTTAAAAGTCCTGCTTGAAAATAACCATGAAATTTTAGCGGTTGTAACCACTCCTGATAAAGAACGTGGAAGGGGACAAAAAATTACTTTTACAGCTGTTAAACAATTTGCGATTGATAATAAAATTTCTGTTTATCAACCGGATAAATTAAAAGGTAATCTAGAGTTTGTAGAACAAATGAGAATCTTAAATCCAGATTTATTTGTAGTTGTTGCTTTCAGAATTCTGCCAAAAGAAGTTTTTGAAGTTCCGAAATATGGTTCATTTAATCTGCATGGTTCTTATTTGCCCAAATACCGTGGCGCTGCACCAATCCAATGGGCATTAATAAATGGAGATGAAGAAACAGGTTTAACCACATTTAGACTTGCAGAAAAAGTTGATACTGGAAATATATATTTACAGGAAAAAGTAAAGATAAATCCAGATGATAATTTTGAAACTCTGCACGATAGAATGAGTTTACTTGGAGCTGAACTAGTATTTAAAACAGTAAATCTGATTGAAAGCGGCAATGTTGAATTGTATCAGCAGGATGATTCACTTGCTTCACCTTCCCCAAAAATTACAAAAGAAATTTGTTCAATTGATTGGACTAAAACCGCCGAAGAAATACACAATCTTGTCAGAGGCTTGTCTCCGCATCCTGTGGCATTTTTTAATTACAACAACAAAGTAATTAAGATTTATAAAACAGAAATCGTTCATGATTTAAAACTAAAGCCATTTGAGTTTCATCAAACAAAAACGGAATTGATAATTGGCTGTGGAAAAGATGCTTTACGAATTTTGGAAATCCAGCAGGAGGGGAAGAAGCGAATGAACATTGAAGAATTTTTGAGAGGTTTCAAGTTTTAGTTATAGTTTTCTAGAATCACTTTAATCTCATAAACTCATTCGGTTATTAAGTGCTTTTGAATATTAATAATTATTTCGCCAAGGTTCCTGATTTTCCTTCTCCACTAATTGCTTCTTAAACTCTTCTCGATAAGGAACCCAAATTTTCACCAATTTTTGCCAACAGGCCTTTGGATCAAACCCCCCCCCTTCTTTTTAATTCCCTTTTCTTTTTCACCTTTCAAAACTTCCCTTTTTTCCATAAATCATCGAAATTTTAAAAGATAATAATAAGTGTTATTAGTCCAACTAATATTAAACTCTTTAGTGTCATACATATCACTAGTTACAATAATCCTCTTTCATCATTCAAATCATTTCTTTAAAATAGTACCATCTAATCCAAACTAAGAGCGAATAATTGAAATATAAAAACAACATTCTCGACCAGATAGGTAATACTCCTTTAATTAAGCTTAACAGAATTAATAAAGGATTAAAACCACAGATATTTGCAAAGTTAGAATCTGCAAATCCAGGCGGCAGTGTTAAGGACCGTATTGGCTATGCAATGGTTTTGGATGCAGAAAAATGTGGCGAGTTAAAACCTGGGGGAACTATAATCGAAGCAACGAGCGGAAACACAGGAATTGGACTTGCACTTTCCGCAGCTGTTAAAGGTTATAAATCAATTTTTGTTGTAACGGATAAAGTAAGCGATGAAAAAATTAATTATTTAAAAGCACTAGGTTCAGAGGTTATAGTTGTCTCCAATTCAGTTGATCCTGATCATCCGGAATATTATGTGAATGTTGCAAAGCGTTTAAACAAAGAAATTCCAAATTCATTTTTTGCTTATCAATATTCTAATCCATCAAATCCGGAAATACATTATCATACAACCGGACCGGAAATATGGGATCAGACAGATGGAAAGATTACACATTTTATTTCCAGCATCGGTACAGGCGGAACGATAAGCGGGACGGGCAGATATTTGAAAGAAAAAAGTCCAAATATAAAAGTTATTGCTGCAGATCCACTCGGTTCGATCTTTAAACATTATAAAGAAAAAGGTGAGTTAATTAAAGGAACGCCTTATCTTGTTGAAGGAATTGGACAGGATTGTTTGCCTGCAAATGTTCACTTTCAGTACATTGATAAAATTATAAACATAAGTGATAAAGAATCGTTTTCAGCAGCACGCAGATTAACAAAAGAAGAAGGAATTTTTTGCGGCGGAAGTACAGGTACAATTGTTCACGTTGCATTAGAAGTTGCAAAAGAATGTAATGAAAATGATGTGATAGTTTTTATTGTTTGTGATACAGGTGAAAGGTATTTATCTAAAGTCCACAACGCGGAATGGTTGAAGCAAAACAGAATGCTTGAGCCTGAAGTTAGAACCTTGCGTGATTTATCAGATATTAAAAAGCAAAAAGGTGTAGAAGAAATTGTATCGATTAAAGATACTGATTTTGTAAAGGATGTATTAAACTTGATAAGTAAAACTGGTTATTCACAAATTCCTGTAATGGAGGGAAGGCAATCCATCGGGTGCATCAGAGAAAATGTTTTATTGACAAAGTTAGTTGATAATCCATTAGTTTATAATGCAACAATCAAAGAAGTAATGGAAGAATCACTTCCAATTCTTGAAGCAAAAACAGAACTAGAAGAAGTAAAAAAATATTTAAGAAATAATTCTGCGATTCTTGTAAGTGATTTTGGTTTAATAACCGATATCATTACAAGATACGATTTGATAAATTTACAACAATAATTATGTTGCAGGAACAATTCGACATTTGTTCTCTGCAACAATATGATAGATTTCTGATGTCATCCTGAGCTAGTCGAAGGATGACCAATAAACTAATGAAAGATTATTTTGTTTATATCGTTAGATGTTCAGATGGTAGTTATTATACTGGTGTAACTTCAAATTTAGAAAAACGAATAGCGGAACATAATTCTGGTTTGATTAAAGGATATACCTCTAAAAGATTACCTTTAGAATTAGTTTATTCGAATAGATTTAATAATGTTAGTGATGCTATTCGCTCTGAGAAACAGATTAAAGGATGGCGCAGAGATAAAAAAGAAGCACTAGTTTAGCAAAACTTTGAAGCATTGGTAAAACTATCTAAAACAAGAAAGAAATAATAACAGTCACACTTCGACAGGCTCAGTGTGACATTTTAAAAAATATTTTTCAGTATAAACTAAATGAATACTGATGATCAAATTAAATTAAGGTAAAAAACCATGGGCTTTTCAACAGATGCAATTCACTCAGGACAAATTCCTGATCCAACAACTGGTGCTGTTATAACTCCGATTTATCAAACATCAACTTATGCACAGCATGAGCTTGGTAAAAGTACAGGCTATGAATATGCAAGAACTCATAACTTAACAAGACAAGCTCTTGAAAAAAATATTGCAACACTCGAAAAAGGGAAGTATGGAATTGCCTTTGCATCAGGTTTAGCCGCCACTCACGCTATCATGAGTTTAGTTAAAGCGGGGGATCATATAGTTATATCAAACAATGTTTACGGCGGTACTTACAGACTTTATGAATTAAATATGAAAAACTACGGAATTGATTTTTCCTGGGTTGATACTTCTGATTCGAAAAATATCGAGACGGCTATTCGTCCCAATACAAAAATGATTTATGTTGAAACTCCAACTAATCCAATGTTGAACTTAACAGATTTAAAAGGTGTTGCAAAAATTGCAAGGAAAAATAAATTAATTACCGTTTGTGATAACACTTTTATGAGTCCGTATTTTCAAAATCCTTTAACATTTGGTATTGATATCGTACTTCACAGCACCACAAAATATTTAAATGGGCACAGCGATATAATTGGAGGAATACTAGTTACAAATGATGACAAGATTCACGAAAGAATTCGTTACATACAAAATGCTGCTGGCGGAGTTCCATCTCCATTTGATTGCTGGCTTGTGCTTCGATCAACAAAGACATTGGCAGTTAGAATGAAACAACACGAAATTAATGCAAATGCTTTCGCAAAATTCTTAAGCAAATCCGGTTACGCTAAAAAAGTAATTTATCCAGGATTAAAAAATCACCCACAGCATGAATTAGCCAAGAAGCAGATGAGGGGATTTGGCGGAATGGTTTCTGCAGATTTTGGCGATATAAAAACTGCAAAAAAAGTTTTAAACAATGTTAAGATTTTTACACTCGCAGAAAGTTTAGGTGGAGTTGAAAGTTTAATTTCGCATCCTGCATCAATGACTCACGCAGCAGTTCCGAAAGAAGAAAGAGATAAAATGGGATTAACAGAAAGCCTGGTTCGTTTTTCAGTTGGGATAGAGGATCTAGAAGATTTAATAGCCGATGTTGAACAAGCTTTGAAATAAAATTAATTTAACTATCCGATTAATCTTCTATGATAATTTATTTGTCCAAGATGGTAATTAAAATGAGCTAATAAGTGTAACAGCATAAAATCTGTTTTAACTATTTTGCTGTGCTTTTGTTGAGGATAATCCTTATCAAAATCTTCTGTGGATAAACTTTCTAAAACATGTTTAACAATTTCAATAGCATTATCAATATAGTTTATTAAGACTTTTGCGGATATATTTTTTGTTGTGAATTCATTTTCGCGATCTCTTACGTAACCAGTCTTGCCGAGTACAGCTCCAATAAAATGGTTGAGGTTACCAAGTAAGTGTAAACATAAATTACCTGCTGAATTGTTAATTTCTTTTTGCGCGATCCATAAAGTGGTTTCATCTTTGTATAAACTGATCTCATCCTTCAACTTATTAAGATCTCTCTCAAAAATTTCTAAGAGTGATTCTTTTAACATTTTTTAACACCTCCTTTAATATGGTAAAGTTTTATGATTAACTGCATCTTCAACTTGCAAAATTTCTGTAACAATATAATTACTATTGCCGCGCCAGGGAACTGCATTTAAATATTCTTTATAACGAAGTTCAACAAATTTACCGCTGTATCTTTCGAGCACTTGCGCAACCTGGTCATCCAAAATGCTAAAATCAAATTCATTACTTTGCATCTGATTTGGATTTGGTGTTTTAAATCCTTCCTGGATAATTCTTCCTTCCCAAGTTTTGAAGACGTAACCTTTCTTGACGACAAAATTTAAGTTGCCGGCTTTTACGCCTTCACCAAAAACAAAATAGTATCGCCACCAGAAAAGAAGAGCAAGAATTATAATTAAAACTGGTAAACCAATCTTTAAAATTTTTTTCATTTAACATTAACCTAAATTATTTTTTATCACTTTTAGAATCATCTTTTTTGTTCTCATCACCTTTAAGATAAGAAGGTAAGTTTAAACCTGCCATATTAAACAGATCATTTAACGGAGGTACTGATTTCATTAATCCAGAAACAAAATTTGCAGTGGTTGTGTTGCCATTATTTTCTGTTCCAATCCCAGAATCCCAAACAGTAATTTTATCAATTTTAAGATTCTTAATTGCTTCTACTTGAGTTTTAACTAATTCAGGTAATTTTTCAAGTAATAGCAATTGGAAAGCATTTGTAGAATCACCACCAGCAGCTTTTACTACTTGGCCATAGCCATCAGCCTGCTTGGTTAGAATTTCGAATAAACCTTTAGCTTCTGCTTCCATCTTTACAAAAATTGCATCTGCCTCTCCTTTAGCTTTCAATCTAATTTTCTCTGCTTCTGCTTGGGCTTCTATTATGGCTCGCTGTTTAGCAATTTCTGCTGGTATTATAACGTTAGCAACCTGTGTAGATCTTTCTCTTTCAGATCTTGCGGTTTCAGCTTTTTGTTCAGCGACATAAGATTCTTGCAAAGCCATTGCCTGTTGTACTTTTTCGGATGAGATTGCAAGTTTAAGCGCTTCTGCTTCTCTCTGTCTTCTTGCTGATTCAGAATTTGCAATTTCAACTTTTGATTCATTTTCCCCTTTAACTGCAATAGCATTAGCTTCTGCGGTTTTAACCCTTGTCTCTTTATCAGCTTCTGCTTTTCCAATCGATTCATCTTTACCCGCAACAGCAATGCTTACTTCTCTATCTTTTTGAGTGTTAGCAATTTTAACATCCCTATCTCTGTGTGTTTCAGCAATTTGTGTATCTCGCTCTCTATCAGCAGCGGCTTTACCGGTTTCACCAATTTTTTCTTGTTCAGCTACACTTATTTTTGCTTCGTTTATTGCTTTTGCTGCAGCTTCTTTTCCTAACGCTTCAATGTAACCTGATTCATCTTTAATATCAGTTACGTTTACATTTATAAGTTTTAAACCGATTTTCTTTAACTCGGTATCTACGTTTTTAGAAATCGCTTCAAGGAATTTATCACGATCAGAATTTATTTCTTCAATCGTCATTGTTGCAATTACCAAACGTAATTGTCCGAACAAAATATCTTTTGATAACTCTTGTATTTGATCAGGTTTTAATCCCAACAATCTTTCTGCCGCATTTCCCATAGTATCAGGTTCAGTTGATATTGCAATCGTGAATCGGCAGGGAACATCAACACGAATATTTTGTCGACTTAGAGCATTTGTAAGATTAGCTTCAATGGATATAGGTTTTAAATCAAGGTAAGCATAATCCTGTACAACCGGCCAGATAAATGCACCGCCGCCATGAATACATTTAGCTGAAGTTCCTCCAGTTTTACCATATACAACAAGTATTTTATCAGAGGGACATCTTTTATACCTTGATACAAGTGCCGAGATAGTAACAAAAACAACTATTACTGCTACAACGATAAGAATTAATGGATTTATCATTTTACTACTTCTAAGAATGATTTTATAAAAATGAGTTGATTATAATTTTTCTACAACTAATAAATTATTGTTTTCAATCCGTACAATTTTAACAATAGTTCCTGAAGAAATTTTTTCACCTTCAGTTACTGCATCAATTTCATGTACAGATCCATCAACGCTAATTTGAACTTTACCCTTACCCTTTTTCTCACCTGGAATATTTATATAAACTTCTGCGGTTTTATTAATCGATTTATTTATGTTAAAAGTATTATCCTCCGCAAGCCTCATCAATTGTTTTATTATTAGAAAGAATAATAAAACAAAAAGACTTCCAACAGCTATTGCAGCAATAAATAGAAATACTTTGTTGGAGATAGTTTCAAAGAATGCAATTCCGGACCAGCTGAAGCCTAATAAAAAATTTATTAAATTTCTGAAAGAGAATAACTGGAATGGAGCATCACCGCTATCAAGATTACTATCAAAATCCGCTTGAATTCCTTCAGAGGAATCCATTCCGGTAAACGTCATTACACTTTGAATTAAAAAAATAATGCTAGTTGGGATAGCTATAAACCAAAAGGTTTTTAAGAGGGGATTCAAGGATTCTAAAAATTCCATATTAACCCATCAATTAAATAAAACAACAAATTTGATTATTTACATATACAACTTTAGAATTTATTATTACAAAATCTATACTAGCACAAGAAATATTTTAAGTTTATATAAATCAAATCCTTTTACTAACTTTGTTTCAACTTTAACAATAATTTATAATCGATGAAAAAATTGTTTTTATTATTAGCACTACTAATTTTTATTTCGCCTTTAATTTTGTCACAAGAAGAGTTTGAAACTGAAATTGATTCTAGTGGAATAGAAGTTTATTTGATTGATGCTTATGTAAAGCAGGAACCGCCATACATTTTTATCTTATCATTCTATACCAGCGAAGTATGTTTAAGTAATGTAATTATTGATGGACAATATGAATACCTTGTTTCCAGTGGATTGAATGAAGCTCACTCAGCTAAAATAGATATTAGCTCCTTAAAATTCTCAGATAAAAATGTAAACTTTGTAATTGAAGCAATCGATTCAATGGGTAATAAAAATATTTCAGAAGAGTTTGAATTTGATTTACCTTTTGAGCCAATGGTTAGTGAAGGTTCAAGTATTTGGACGTTGTGTTTATTTGCAGGTTCTGTTTTTGTTTTGCCTATGCCGGGATATACCATCAATGACGGAAATCATTATTATAGCCTCACAAAAGAAATTCCAATTATTTCCTTCAGAGCAAAAAAAGGTAATTATCCATCAAGCTATCTTTCATTTGAATATACTTTCATATTTGATGCTGAGAATAAAAATTTTACTCGACTCGGATACAAAAAAATATTTCCAATCGACTATATAGAATATATTTCTACAGGAGTTTCAGCATACACAAATTTTTCCGGTCAAAATGGATTTGCGCCTGAAGTTTCTTTAGGATGGTTTACCTTGCTGGATACATTTACATTTTACACACGTTACCGCTATAACTTTAAACCCGGTGATTCAAACTCAAACTTTCACGAAATAAATTTAGGACTTTATACCCGCTTCTTCTCTCTTTATTTATAACGCATTGATTTAAGTCAAATGGAATGTTTTACCACTTTCTTATGTTTACATAAGAAACAAAATAAATCTATGAAATTATTCGCGTTAACAATTTTTATACTAATTAACTTTACTCTATCTGCTCAAACAGGAAGTTTGTCTGGAAAAGTGACTGATAAAAACGGTGCTTTGCCGTCTGTAAATGTATTTATCCTGAACACAAATCTTGGTGCGGGTGCCGATGAAAACGGTAATTACAAAATAACAGGTATTCCTGCAGGTGAACACGAAGTAAGATTTAGTGCAATCGGCCATCTAACAAAAGTTGTTGATGTAATAATTCATACAAATAAAACGACTGAACTTAATGTAACATTAAGTGAGGCTGTAATTGAAATAGAATCTGTTCAAGTAACGGGAATGAAAGTTCAACAGCAAAATGACACACGAACGAGTGTAATCGATCTAAATCCTAGAAACGCAAAAATATTGCCAGGCGCTGCGGAAGATGTGTTACGCACACTTCAATCATTGCCCGGAGTTTTAGCTCCGAATGATTTTTCATCACAGCTTGTTGTGCGTGGCAGTGGGCCCGATCAGAACTTAATAATTATGGATGATGTGGAAGTGTTTAATCCATACAGACTTTATGGTGTTGTAAGTATGTTTAATCCGGATGCCGTTTCTGATGTAAATTTAATGTCCGGTGGATTTCCTGCAAAGTATGGTGATAGATTATCCGCGGTTTTAGATGTAACAAATCGTGAGGGGGATAATACAAAATATCTTAAAGGAAATATCAATACTTCAATTGTTGATGCAAATATTGTGCTTGAAGGAAAAAACCCTTTTAATATTAAAGGAAGTTGGTTAGTTAACTCACGCAGAACTTATTATGATCTTATTATTGAACCATTTGTAAAAAGCGCAGGCTTGGTTGATGATAATACATCGTTTCCAAACTTTTATGATTTTCAAACCAAACTTGTCTTCGGTCCCTTTAATGGTCACAAAATTTTAATTAACGGAATTTTATCTCGTGACGGTGTTGATGTTGTAAGTGGTAAAGAACGCAACACTCCAGATAGCATTGGTGTTTACAACATTTCAAGAAATGATATTGTTTCAGCGGCATGGCATTTTGCTCCAACAAAAAATTACTTAAACAAACTCATAGTTTCTTGGTACAAAAATAACGGTACAACTGATTTCAATTCAGAAATTCTAGATCCATCTTTAAACAGAGATGATTTTAAAGAAGCTATTCCCGATACGTTAAAGCCTTATTTATTGGGTTTTAAGTTCAATGGTGATTTTGATTATCGTAAAGTTACTATTGATGATAAGTTTACTTTTTTGTGGAATGAAAATGTTTTTGAAGCAGGTGCCGGTGTGGATTTTATGAAGACCACAATGGATTTCACTTTTGATCTTGATCCAAACTTAAAAGCTATCTTTGCAGCTAATCCACAGTTTCGTGCGGCGCTAAGTGATTTAAAGGATATAAAGATTTACAATCGTTACAGAGCATATGCACAAAATAATTTTAAAGTATCAGAAAAACTTTTTATTAATCCAGGTTTAAGATTTGATTTTTACAATTTACTAGGTAAAGGTTACATAGCACCAAGACTTTCTTTTTCCTATGCTATAGATGAAATTACAACTTTGCGAGGTGTATGGGGTATTTATTATCAATCACCCGGCTACGAGAAACTTCGTGATCAAAATGTACTTTTCGATCTGGCTGATGTTTACACAAAACCACTCGACGCAGAAAAGGCGATTCATTATGTTATCGGAATTGAAAGATGGTTAACTAATGAGTGGAGTTTGCGCTTTGAGTCTTACTATAAAGATTTTAGCGATTTAATTGTGCAAAAAAAAGTTAATGGGACAGAATTTGTAACTGAAATTATACCCGGCAGAAATCCACTCTATCCTTCTAGCTGGACAAGACCTGTTCCAATTGGTGGTGATTCACTTACTCAAATTCCAATTAACAATTCTTACGGTGAGGCTTATGGATTTGAATTTTTCTTATCTAAAAGAAATGTTATGAACAACAGCAAATTAAGCGGTTGGATTTCTTACGCACTCGCTTATGCAAACCGATTTGAAGATGGAATAAAATTACCTTTCCGCTTTGATCAGACACATACTGTTAACATTGTTTTAAATTATGATTTTAATACCTGGTTTAATGTTGGAGTACGTTGGCAATTTGGTTCGGGATTTCCGTATAGTGAACCTGTTGGTATTAAACCACGAATAATTTTGCAAGATCAAAATGGTGATGGAGTTCCCGAAACTCCCGTAATTGCAACCCGAAAAAGTTTTAATGATCCAAATGGTGAAGGTGAAGTAGTGTATGATGTTGATTTTGGAGATAAGAAATTAAATGCCCGCAAACCTGCATATCATAGGCTTGATTTAAGATTTAATTTTATCACTGATTTTTGGAATATTGATTGGGTGTTTTACCTTGATGTTATAAATGTTTACAATAGAAAAAATGTTGTTAACTACGATTATTTTATTACGAAAGATTTAACACTTGGGAGGGAACAAAATAATATGTTTCCAATTCTGCCAACCTTTGGTGTAAGTGTTAAATTTTAGCTGAATTTATTTGTAAATTTCTCCACAAAATTATTAAGAATTTATCTGTGCAGGAATGAAAAAATCAATTTTACTATGGATTATCGCATTTATCCTTACGGTTTTAACCGCAGCTTATCAACGAATGACAGGACCAACCTATCCACTTTCCGGTGAAGCGAACCTTAATGGTAAGACAATAAAGTATTCGTTAGATAGAAGTCACGGTGGTGCAAAAGATCATCAAATAAAAATCAAAACTGATGATGAAAATATTAGGGGAGTTATGGATTGGAAACGATATAAAACAAATGATGATTGGAGTTCCGTTGAGATGATTTTTAAAAATGGATTTCTCTCAAGTAATCTTCCGCATCAACCGCCAGCAGGTAAATTGATGTACCGAATTACTTTGGAAAAAGATTCCAATAAAGTTTTACTTAACAATCATCAACCAGTTGTTATCAGATTTAAAGGTGATGTTCCAATTTTTGTAATAATCCCACACGTTATATTAATTTTTATGGCAATGTTATTTTCAACAAGAACAGGACTTGAATTTTTTAACAAAGAACCTAAATATAAAAAATTGGTTTATTGGACTTTCGGATTATTGATTCTTGGCGGAATGATCTTTGGTCCAATCATGCAGAAATATGCTTTTGGGGAATTCTGGACAGGTGTTCCATTCGGAATTGATTTAACAGATAATAAAACTTTAATTGCTGTAATCGGATGGATAATCGCTTTAGTCGCAATGAAAAAATCTGTTAATCCAAAACGCTGGATAATTTTTGCATCAATTTTAATGTTTATAGTTTATCTTATCCCACACAGCGTTCTCGGTTCTGAACTAGACTATAATGAAATAGAAAATCAAAAAAATAAAATTGAAAATACTCTTGAATGATTTTATAAATGCGTGAGGCAATAGAACAAATATATTCTGTAAGTGATATTACTAAATCGATTAAGTTTATTCTTGAATCAACTTTTGAAAAAATTAGTATCGAAGGAGAAATCTCTAACTTCAAAGCACACGGCTCTGGTCATTGGTATTTTAATCTAAAAGATGAAGGCGCTGTAATTAATTGTACGATGTGGAAAGGGGTAAACAATTACGTTTTCTTTACTCCCGAAGATGGAATGAAAATAGTTGTTACAGGGCGCATTACGGTTTATCCTCCACGCGGCAGCTACCAAATTGATGTGCGTTCGATGAAACCTTCCGGAGTAGGTGAACTTCAAGCAGCTTTTGAACGACTAAAGAAAAAACTTTTTGAAGAAGGTTTGTTTGATGAAGAAAACAAAAAACAAATCCCAACATTTCCAAAAAAAATTGCCCTAGTAACTGCTTCTGATGGTGCTGCTGTAAAAGATATGATTTCAGTTGCTGAACGAAGATTTCCTTTGTTACAGTTATTAATTGTGCCTACAAAAGTTCAGGGCGCAGGCGCTGCAAAAAATATTGCTGAAAGTATTCACAAATTGAATTCTTTCAGCGATATTGATGTTATTATTGTCGCACGTGGTGGAGGATCTATTGAAGATCTTTGGGCTTTTAATGAAGAGATTGTTGCAAGAGCTATTTATAAATCCAAAATTCCTATTATAAGCGGAGTTGGGCACGAAGTTGATTTTACTATTGCAGATTTTGTTTCTGATTTACGAGCTCCAACGCCTTCCGTTGCAATGGAATTAGCAACACCTGATATTGAGGAAATAAAAAGTTTTATAAAAGATTCATATTCATTAAGTTGTGATATAATTGAGCGAACTTTAGCAAATTATAGATCTGAAATTGAAGATCAGATTTCTTCTTACGCTTTCAGATATCCTTTAGAAAAGATTCGTAAATATTCTCAAATGGTTGATATGAATTCCTATAAAATGGTTAAGGAAATTGAAAGAAGAATTTTAACATTATCAAATAGAATAAAACTGATTTCAAAATCAATAGAAGCTAATGATATTGAAAAGACTTTAAAAAAAGGGTTTGCACTTATCAAACAAAATTCAAAATTTATAGCACGTAAGTTTAGTTTTAAAACAGGTGAGCCTTCAATTATAAAATTCTATGATGGAGAGATTGAGATAAAATGAGTAAGAAAAAATCATCTAATAATTTTGAAGATAAATTAGCGCGCCTTGAAGAAATTACAACTGCTTTAGAAAATAGTCAAAACGGGTTGGAAGACTCAATACAGCTTTTTGAAGAAGGTGTAAAGTTATCCAAAGAATGTTTAACTGTTTTGGAAAAAGCTGAACTAAAAGTTACAGTTTTAAAAAAAGATCTAAATGAAATTAATAATTTAGAAGAAGATTAAACTTTGATTTAAAATGGAGACGATTAATGTCTGAAGTTGAAAAATATCCTGTCCTTTCCAAAGTAAATTATCCGTCGGATATTAAACAGATGGATATTACGGAGTTAAAAGGACTTTGTAAGGATATTCGTGAATATCTTGTTGATACTATTTCTGAAATTGGCGGACACTTTGGCGGCGGTTTAGGAACAGTGGAACTAACTGTAGCAATCCACAAAGTTTTTAATACACCTTACGATCTGGTTGTTTGGGACACCGGCCATCAAGCATATCCACATAAAATTTTAACCGGAAGAAAAGAAGCTTTAAAAAAGATTAGAAGATTAAACGGTATCAGCGGGTTTCTTAAACGAAGTGAGAGCGAGTATGATTCTTTTGGTGCTGGTCATGCAACCACTTCTATCTCTGCTGCGCTTGGCATGGCTGCTGCTCGTGATCTTAACAATGAACCGAATCGAAAAGTCATCGCAATAATCGGCGATGGTGCAATGACGGGAGGTATGGCTTACGAAGCCATGAATAATTCAGGAGTTTTAAAATCTGATATAATTGTGGTTTTAAATGATAATAACATGTCAATAGCTCCCAATGTTTGGCAGATTTCTAATTACTTTACGGAAATGATTTCACATCCTGAATACAATAAATTTAAAGGACAGGTTTGGGATCTTACAGGAAAGCTTGATCACTTTGGCGATAGATTAAGAAGAATTGCAGCACGCCTTGAAAGTGGAATAAAAGCAGTTGTAACTCCGGGAATGTTATTTGAAGCATTAGGTTTTAGATATTTTGGACCGGTTAACGGACACAATATGCACCAGCTTGTAAAAATATTTGAGCAGATAAAAGAATTAAAAGGGCCAATTTTAATTCATGCTATTACGGAAAAAGGAAAAGGTTACAAGCCTGCTGAAGGACATAGTCAACGACTTCACGCTTCAACTCCATTTGATAAATTGACGGGTGAAGCTATTAAAAAATCGGGAGGGCCAGCATCCTACACAAAAATATTTGGCGAGGCTTTAGTTGAGATTGTGAAAAACAATCCTAAAGTAATCGGTATAACTGGTGCAATGCCGGATGGTACTGGTTTAGATTATCTGCAAAAAGCATGTCCTAAAAATTATTTTGATGTTGGAATTGCAGAAGAACACGGTATTACATTTGCGGCAGGTATGGCTACCCAAGGAATCATTCCGGTTGTTGCAATTTATTCTACATTCTTGCAACGCGGGTTTGATCAGATAATTCATGATATTGCATTACAAAAGTTGCACGTTGTTTTTGTTATGGATAGAGCCGGATTGGTCGGAGCAGATGGCCCAACTCATCACGGAGTTTTTGATATTTCATATCTTCGTATGATTCCGGGAATGGTGATCATGGCTCCTAAAGATGAAGCTGAATTGCGGGATATGCTTTTTACTGCGGTTGAATATAAAAACGGTCCGATTGCATTAAGATATCCAAGAGGCTCAGTACTCGGAGTAGAAATAAAAGAAGATTTTAGAAAACTTGAAATCGGTAAAGCAGAGAAACTAGTTGATGGAGGTGATGTTGCTTTGCTTGCACTTGGTTCGATGGTTGACTATTCAATAAAAGCTGCCACTAAACTTAAACAGCAGGGAATTAGCTGTGAAGTAATTAATATGCGATTTGCAAAACCAATTGATACTGAAATGTTAGATATAGTTGCAGAAAAGTTTAAAAAAATAATTACGCTGGAAGAGAATAATTTGCCTGGCGGTTTTGGCAGTGCTGTTGCTGAATATTTCATTTCAAAAAATTATAAAAATGATTTACAATTTATCGGAATACCAGATAAATTTGTTGATCATGGTACACAAGAAGAATTACATAAAATTCTCGAAATCGATCCGGATGGAATTGTTGAAAGAGTTAAAGAATTCACTCACTTAAAAAAGATTAATAATGAGGTTTCTGTCTAATGGAGAAAGTTAAAATTGGAGTTATCGGATTAGGTGGCGTGGCTCAGTTAGTACATCTTCCAAATCTTACCAAAGTTTCAAATGCTGAACTGACCGCGGTTGCTGAAGTAAATAAAAATAGACTCCTTACAATTTCTGATAAATTTAATGTTAAACAGAGATTTACAAACTACAATGATATGCTTGAGAAAAGTGATATTGAGGCTGTAATCATTGCGACCCCAACAAGCACACACACAGACATTGCTATCGATTGTCTTAATGCTGGCAAAGATGTTCTGGTTGAAAAGCCACTTGCAAGAACTTACACTGAAGCAAAAAAAATAGTTGATGCTGCAAAAAAGAATAAAAGAAAATTAATGGTGGGTATGAATCTTCGATACAGGCCAGACACAATGCTGCTGCGAAGTTTTATTAACACAAAAGAAATTGGTGATCCTTTTTATATTAAATGTGGATGGATACGAAAACAAAGCAGCAGCGAAAAGTGGTTTACAAAAAAAGAAGAATCCGGCGGCGGTGTTATAATTGATTTAGGAATCCATATATTAGATTTAGCTTTATGGTTGCTTGATTATCCGAAGATCACTTCAGTAAGTTCACAAAATTTTTATCATTACACAAAAAGTGTAGAAGATACGTCAATCAGTTGTGTAAAATGTGATAACTCTGCTGTTATAAATATGGAAGTAAGCTGGTCGCTTCCAGTTGAAAAAGATCATTTTTTTCTAGATGTGTATGGAACAAAAGGCAGTTTTTCATCAAATCCTTTCAAATTATATAAGAAGGTTGAAAATGATTACATTAATTTAACACCAACTCAGGTGGATAATCCTACTGTATTATTTAAAAAGTCTTATCTTAACGAACTAAAAAGTTTTATTGGTGCAATAAAAGGTTTGAATCCCGTTTTTTCTCCCGGAGAAGAAGCGATGCAGCGAATGAAAATAATTGAAGCAATGTATCTTTCCGCTGAAAAAAAGCAGGAAATAAAAATATAGAGAAATGAAAAAAATTCTTTTAGTTGATGACGAACCGGATATAGTTGAGTTTCTAAAGTATAATCTTGAGCAGCAAAATTTTGAAGTAATTGTTGGACATAACGGTGAAGAGGCATTACAAAAACTTTCTGAAAAACCGGATCTTATAGTTCTTGATATTATGATGCCCAAACTTGATGGGTTTGAAACTTGCAAACGCATCAGACAAAATAAAGAATTTGAAAATGTACCAATCGTGTTTCTAACCGCTAAAGCAGGTGAGATTGATGAGATTAAAGGATTAGAATTAGGCGCAAGTGATTACATTCAGAAACCAATTTCACCAAATAAATTAATTGCTCGCGTAAAATCAAATTTTAGAAAAGCAGAAGGCTTCATTTCAAAAAAATCTGAGCCGATACAAATCAAATATGGCCCAATCAATATCAACAAAGAAACTTATGAAGTTTTTATTGATGCCGAAAAAAAAGTATTTCCAAGAAAAGAATTTGAAGTGCTTTATTTTCTGATAAACAATCCTGGACGAGTTTTTGGCAGAGAAATATTATTAAAAGAAGTGTGGGGTGCGGATGTTTATGTTGTTGATAGAACTGTTGATGTACATATTAGAAAAATAAGAGAAAAATTGGGCAATCACGCCGACCTAATTGAAACAGTTAAAGGTGTAGGATACAGATTAAAAAGTGTGGAATGAAATTAAATCCAATATCTCTTCTGCGTTAGTTTATTTTAGAGAATTTATACTCTTTCTCATACTTGTTATTATAATCATCTTTTTGCTGATCGAAAAACTCTCACTGAGTATACCATTAATTTTAATATTGTTAGTAGTTGGAATTATAATTCTCAATCTAATTGGAAGAAGAAGAATTAAAGAAATTGATGATATCAAGAATATTATTTCGGCAATCAGACAGAGTAAATTTCAATCTTCAGAGGAAATTGTTTTATCAAGACAACTTTCCGGACTTGAAAATGAAATTAAGGAGATGTTTGAAAAAGCTAAAAGCGATATTGAATATTTGGAACGATTGCAGAGAATGCGAAGTCAGTTTCTTGCAAATGTATCACACGAATTACGTACACCTATTTTTTCTATCCAAGGATATCTAGAAACACTTTTAAATGGTGCGATGGATGATCCAAAAGTCAACAAACATTTTTTACAAAAAGCTGATCAGCATACTGTTAATCTTAGCAATTTGTTAAATGACCTCATCGATATTTCTATGATTGAATCCGGTGAGATGCGAATGAGTTTTAGATATTTTGATATAAACTTATTTATTAAAAATATTCTTGCTGAATTCTCTCTACTAGCGGAAGAAAAAAACATTAATCTGATTTTCAATCCACCAATAGAAGCCTTGCAGGTTTTTGGCGATAAGGAAAAACTTAAACAGGTTTTTGTTAATCTTTTACAGAATGCAATAAAATATACTGATGAAGGAAGCGTAGAGATTTTGCTTGATGAGGAAAAAAAACTTGTAAATATCTCAATTAAAGATACAGGAATCGGTATACCTGAAGAAGATTTAACCAGAGTTTTTGAGCGATTTTATCGTGTTGATAAAGCAAGATCCAGAGCCGTTGGCGGTACTGGATTGGGTCTGGCAATCGTAAAACACATCATAGAGGCTCATAATTCAAAGATTATTGTACAAAGTAAACTTAGTGAAGGCAGTATTTTTTCATTTAAACTTAAGAAATGAGTTAATCTGTATAAAAAATAATATGCCAAAAAGTTTGACATAAATCCTTTGTTTTATTAGATTTACGCGCTCAAATTAGAATTTATGAGGAAAAAATGTTTGCAGTTGTTGATATTTTAGGACAGCAGTTTAAAGTATCCGAAAATACAAAATATTACGTACCACGTTTGAATCAGGAACCGGAATCAGAAATTACTTTCGATCAGGTTTTATTATTAAGCGATGGTAAAGAAACAAAAGTCGGTAGCCCGGTTATTAAAGGTGCAAAAGTTACTGCAAAAGTTCTTTCGCATTTAAAAGATGATAAAGTTATAGTCTTCAAAAAGAAAAGAAGAAAAGGCTATAGAAAACAAAACGGACACAGACAGCAGTTAACAAGAATTGAAGTTACCCAGATAGGATAAAAGGAGATTTAATAATGGCACATAAAAAAGGTCAAGGTTCATCACGTAACGGTAGAGATAGTAATGCGCAGCGTCTTGGTGTTAAAAGATTTGGCGGTGAAAATGTTCTTGCCGGTAACATTATTGTAAGACAAAGAGGAACAAAGTTTCATCCGGGAACAAACGTAAAAATTGGAAGTGATGATACTCTTTTTGCAGTTGCTGATGGAATTGTAAAATTTGAAACAAAACGTGGCGATAGACAGTTTGTTAGTGTTTACCCAGTTAATTAATTTTTATTAAACTTAGATATTAAAAAACCCGATCCATGCTTGGATCGGGTTTTATGTTTTAAATAATATAAAAAAGGCGATTCAAAAGAATCGCCTTATAGAATAAAAATTAATTTTAGAACCCTAATCTTTCCATATCTGCAACGAGTTCTTTTACTGCTTTTGTTGAATTATCTAATAAAGCTTTTTCTTCTGCATTAAGATCGAATTCAATAATTTTTTCAACGCCGTTTTCTCCAAGCACAGCAGGAACACCAACGTAATAACCATCAATACCAAATTGCCCATTTAACAATGCGCAAACAGGCAGCACGCGTTTTTCATCATATATAATTGCTTCTGCCATTGCAATTGCTGATGAAGCAGGGGAATAAAATGCTGAACCAGTTTTTAATAATTTAACAACTTCACCGCCGGCAGCTTTTGTTCTTTCAACCATTGCTTTCATTACTTCAGCCGCTTTAGTTTTATCATCGTATTTTTTCTCAAGCAATTCCATTACAGGTATTCCATTTACGTTTGCATATCTTACAATAGGAACCATAGTATCACCGTGACCGCCAAGAACCATTGCGTTAACATCTTTTACAGAAACGCCAAGTTCCCACGCTATAAAAGAAGAAAATCTTGACGAATCTAAGACTCCGGCTTGACCCATTACTTTATTGGCTGGGAATCCGGTAATCTTTTTGAAAAGAGTAACCATTGCATCCAATGGATTGGAGATAATAATTACAATAGAATTAGGTGCAAACTTCTTAACATTCTCTGCAACTGTCTGCATAATCTTTGCATTAGTAACAAGTAAATCATCACGGCTCATCCCGGGTTTACGTGGCAAGCCTGCTGTAATGATTACAAGATCAGAACCTTCAATATCTTTGTAATCGTTTGTACCTTTTACAGATGAATCAAATCCATCTACTCGAGATGCCTCTGCGATATCAAGTGTTTTACCCTGAGGCAAATCTTCAACTATATCAAAAAGAACAACATCACCAAGTTGTCTTAATGCGATAAGCTGAGCAAGAACTCCGCCAATTTGTCCACCACCGATTAGCGCAATTTTTTTACGTGCCATAATTAGCTCCTTTATAAAATTGTGAATATCATCTGTATAAAAATAGATAAGACGCTAAGTAGATGCAAAAAAAATAAAAGCGGGGAATTGGTTTATTGGGGTGATTATGAAAATAAATTCTAAATCTCGTACAGTTACTTTTTAAGCTTCAGAATTGTCTCAGTTCCTTCAGGTGTTTGATTGTAGCTTAATCCATCCATATAAACACGCATTAAATATAATCCACGTCCGGAATCTTTGAGTAAATTTTCAGGATCGGTTGGATCAGGAATGATAGAAGGATCAAAGCCTTTACCTTCGTCTTTAATAATTATTGTAATATCATTGCCATCAACAAAAACAGAAATGCGAACCATTTTAAGTTTATTGTTTTTGTTACCATGAATGATAGCGTTTGTAGTGGCTTCAGTTACGGCTAAAAGCAATCCATTAATTTTTTCCTGATCTAAACCTAACTCTACAGAAAAAAAATTTACAAATTCTTCTACAGTTATAAGATTATTAGGAGTACTCTCAATTTCTAAATAATATCTTGGTTCTGTCAATTTGGTTAATTTATTATTAATTAAGTGGTGTGAATATATTGGTTTCGGTTAAAATTTCCAATTAACTTGCATTAACAAACTTGCTTGTTGTTTTTCAGGATTATTTGTATTTGTAATGAACTCATAATAACCTTTTAATATTACATTTAGATTTTTCCAGGCAACTACATCAATTAAGGCAATTGGTCCTAAGCTTAGGTATTCGGTGGATAGAGTTTTAATATTTTTCTCAAACGAATAAGTATTTAATAAAAACAATCTTAATCCAACTGAAAAAAGCGTTCGTTGATAATTTAAGATAAATCGCGGTTCAATATAAATCTCTTCTAAAAATCTTGTTGGTCTGGCTGTAAAATTATCCCACTTAAAATCCCCAATCTCAGAAAGCTTTATATATCCATATGTAAATAGCGAAACAGCTTTCGTTAATTGTATTGAAGTAGAATCGATAGCAGTAAATTGCCGAAATGCATAGCTTTGATAATTAGTTGTGATATCTTCAAAATCATAAACAGTATAATTTGCAGAGACTTCAAAACTGTTGAAAGATTTTATAACGCTTCCCATATATTCGCCACCTGTACGTAACCTAATAATTCTGTTTTGATTATTGTTAGAACTTCGGCTTGCAAACAAGTAAACAGTATGTCCAAATGTGGCTTCGGCATTTATAAATCCTGTGAAATAAGAAGTAAAAAATTTTGAATATCTAAATCTGACTATTGAAAGCAACTCATCTCTGTCATCATCATTTGAGATACTTTTTGTATCATAAATTAATTTGCTTTGATATAGACTAAAAGTAAAAAGATCGGTTTGGGATATTTTATAGTTGCCAAGCAGCGAGAGTGTTGCGCGGCTGGAATTATTATTTTTCTGCTCTTCAAGTTCTGATTTTACTTCATAAATAGTTTCCGGAAAACCATCAAATCTATTTACAATGTGTTTTTCATCCCTTTCGTAAAAGTTAAATCTAATTATTCCATCAAACGATCTGGACGAGTACCGTGTAACAGCATCAATTTCCAGTTTTAACTCATCAATTTTTGTATCGTATAAAACATTGTTTAATAGTTCTGCAGTTTTATAACGATTTTCACGCTCAATATTTCTCCAACTTATTCCACCAGAAAGATCGAGCGAAAAAATTTCAAGAAAATTGTCATAAGAAAGTCTATCAAATATTTGGTAAGCCGTTTCTATTCTGCTTTGGATGTTGTTGTTGATATTATACTTTAAAGAAGTAAGAGAATCAGCTTCAAAATAAAAATCCTTCCTATTTTGTGAAAAAGATGTTTTAATTGAATTGGAAATATTTCTTTCAAAAATATTATCCACAGACAAGGCATAGTATCGTATCAGATTTCTACGCGGAATTATATCCTCATTTCTAAAACGAAATTCAGAATTAATTTCTAGATCAGAAAAGGCAAGATTATCCAAACTGCCCTCAATCCCATATAAGTTTCCATTATCAGTTATCCCAATTTGTCTATTGCTAGAATAGCCCACAAAAGGAGTTAATCTGATATTTTTATCTGGTTTCAGTTCGCTAAAAACTGCAGCTAAATTTACAGCAGATTCATTTATCCCTAATGAACGATTATCTGACAAAAGTGAACTACTGCCAGTTACTCCAAACGAAATATCGTTATTAAATAAATATTTTGAAGTAAGATTAAAATGCTGCTCGTCTCTGGTATTTTTTGTTTCATTGCGAATAAAAGTAGAACCAAAATTTTCATTGAGATGAATAATTATTTTATCAAAATTACTATACAATTGTAATTGAGTGTTTAGGTGAAATGTATTTAATTGTTTATCGAATGAAGTATTGAATAAATTAAATGTTGGTAATCTTCCTGAAAATTCAAGGCTATCGACGCGTGTTTGAGTGTGAGAAATTGGGTTTACAAAAAGAATAATTAATGCAATTAGAAAAAAGATGAGTAAACGACTTTTATTAGATTTTATTTTAACAAGTTTCAAAAATTATTCATTCACTTTTGTTCAGAATTCTTTGGCAATTATAATGTTTATGACAACAATAAACCACTTAAGTTTTTGGTAGATTTTTTGATCCGTTAGCTTGAAATTCTGTAAAAGAGAACGGGAGTTTAAATTGACAATCAGCAACTTTTTGGATAACTTTCATAACAATTTTTAGATAAAAAAGATGATTGAAACCTACATACCAGTATTAATTGTTCTTGCAATCGGAGTTGTTTTCGCGTTTGCAACGGTTATGTCTTCTGTAATATTTGGTCCGCAACGACCAAACAAAGAAAAAAATTCCACGTACGAAAGCGGAATGAAGCCGGTTGGCACAACCCACGAAAGAATCTCACTAAAATATTACCTAGTGGCAATGCTTTTTATAGTTTTTGATTTGGAAGTGATATTTGTCTATCCGTGGGCTGTTCAATTTAAAAGATTATTTAGTGAATTTGGAATTTCTGTCTTCTATTCTATGTTAATATTTTTAATCGTGCTTGAGCTTGGTTATTTGTATGTTTATAAAAAAGGTGGTTTCAAATGGGATTAGAAGCAAAATTAAATAGCGATGGTTTTTTAGTAACTCAGCTTGATGCGGTAGTCGCTTGGGCCAGAAAGAATTCTGTTTATCCAATGCCAATGGGAATTTCCTGCTGTGCAATTGAAATGATGGCTTCCGCTGATCCAAAATATGATATTGCAAGATTTGGTTCCGAAGTTATGCGTTTTACTCCACGCCAATGTGATCTAATGATTGTTGCCGGAACTGTAACCTACAAAATGTCTCACGTAGTTAAGAAAATTTATGATCAAATGCCTGACCCTAAATGGGTGATTGCAATGGGTGCTTGTACATCAACAGGTGGAATGTATCGTTCATATTCCGTTGTACAGGGAATAGACCAGTTTTTGCCGGTTGATGTTTATGTTGCAGGCTGTCCTCCTCGTCCGGATAATCTTTTAAACGCTTTAATTCAGATTCAAAATAAAATTGGAAGAACGCGTGCAAGAGATTTTCAAAATTTAAAATTACCAGAATTGAATGTAATCCAGAATAATTGATTATGGAATTAAAAGAATTAATCTCACAAAAGTTAAATGATAATTTTGTTGATGCTGAGCTTGAATTTTCAGAATTCAGGTATGAACTTTCTGTTAAGCTCAACAAAAAATTTATCAATCCAGTCTGTAAATTTCTAAAAGAAGATCCCGAATTAGAATTTTTACTTTGTGAAGATATAACCGCTGTAGATTGGGCAAAAAGAAAAAACAGATTTACTGTTGTTTATCATATCTTTTCTATAAAAAATAGTTTTCGCTTAGTTCTTAAAGCAGATGTAGATGAAAATGATTGCAATATTGATACAGTTTCTTCAGTTTGGAAAACATCCAACTGGCAGGAGCGAGAAGTATTTGATATGTACGGAATTAAATTTAATGCTCATCCAGATTTACGCAGAATTTACATGCCGGAAGAATTTGAATATCATCCACTTAGAAAAGATTTTCCATTATTAGGCATTCCGGGTTCACTACCATTACCAAAGAAATAAAAATTTATGGATAGATTAACAAAAGACGACGTTCATCCTAAAATTCTTCAAAGATTATTAGAGGATACTGACGTAACGATTGAGGATGCTCTTGAAAATGAGATGATCCTAAATATGGGTCCTCAACATCCTGCAACCCATGGTGTGTTAAGATTATTATTAAGACTTGATGGTGAAACAGTTATTGGTTGTGTTCCCGATGTTGGATATTTACATCGTGGATACGAAAAGATGGCTGAGAACATGAGTTATTTTGAATTCATTCCTCATACTGATCGCCTTGATTATATTTCGCCAACTGCAAATAACGTTGCGTGGGTTCTTGCAGTAGAAAAGTTAGCTGGAATTGAAGTCCCTGTTCGTGCACAATACATCAGAATGATTATTGCTGAACTTGCAAGAATCGCATCACACCTTGTTGCAATTGGTTCTTTTGCGATGGATGTTGGCGCATTAACTGTTTTTCTTTGGACATTGCGCGAACGTGAAAAGATAATGGATATTTGGGATATTTTGTGCGGCGCAAGATTTACAAACAGTTATACTCGTATTGGCGGTGTGGCAAATGATGCTCAGCCTGAAGCATTAGCATTAGTTGAAAAGTTTATTGATGAGATTGATGCAAATCTTTCTGAGTGTGAAAGTTTACTAAATACAAACAGAATTTTTATTGAACGACTTGATGGCGTTGGAGTTATATCTAAAGAAGATGCCTTAAGTTATGGTTTCACTGGCCCAAATTTAAGAGCAAGTGGAGTTGGGTTTGATTTAAGAAGAGCTACTCCATATTTACAATACGATAAAGTTGATTTTAGAATTCCAACTTTTACAGAAGGTGATTCATTAGCCCGTTATTTTGTGCGTGCTGATGAAGTTAGAGAAAGTGCAAAGATTGTAAAGCAATGTTTGCAATTAATGCCTAAAGGTGAAATTAAAGCGAATCTTCCTAAATCTGTTCTTCCACAAAAAGTAGAAGTATATTCAAAAATGGAAGAACTTATTCACGATTTTATGATTGTAAATTTTGGTATCAATCCGCCGGTGGGAGAAGTTTATCATGCTATCGAAGGATCAAAAGGCGAACTTGGTTTTTATATCGTAAGTAAAGGCGAAGGGCATCCATGGAAATGTAAAATCCGCTCGCCCTCGTTTATTCACATTCAATCTTTACCACATTTAGTTAAAGGTCATATGGTATCTGATGTTGTTGCAATTATTGGAAGTATCGATCCGATAATGGGAGAGGCAGATAAATAATGAGTAACAGCGAATTCAAATTTTCACCAGAAAACATCGAACGAATAAATAAAGAGATAGCAAAATATCCAGAAAAAAAACCTGCAGTTATGGCAACGCTCTATATTGCGCAGGAACAAAATGGATATATCTCAAATGAAGTAATCAAAGAAGTTGCTACGATTTTGGAAATGACTTCCGAAGATGTGCTTGGTGTTGTAACTTTTTATACGATGTACTTTCAAAAACCTATGGGCAAACATCACATTCAGGTTTGCACAAATGTTTCTTGCATGCTTCGCGGAGGTTATGAGATTTGGAATCAAGTAAAGGAAAAACTTGGCCTGGATAATATGGGTGTATCGGCAGACCAAAAATTTTCTCTTGAAGAAGTTGAATGTATGGGAAGTTGCGGGACAGCGCCTATGATAGCTGTTAATGAAGATTATTATGAAAATCTTACTAAAGAAAAAGTAGAAGAAATTATCAATTCCTTAAAGTAGTCTGATTAAATGGAAAAAATTGTTTTACCTGATATAGAAAATATTCACATTCTTGATGTGTATATTGAGAATGGCGGATTTAGTGCTGCTAAAAAAGCCTTTGCACAAACTTCTGATGAAGTAATTGATCAAGTAAAAAAATCTGGTTTACGTGGTAGAGGCGGTGCTGCATTCTCTGCTGGATTGAAGTGGAGCTTTATGCCAAAGACTACCGATAAACCAAAATATCTTTGTATAAACGGCGATGAATCAGAACCAGGCTCTTTTAAAGACAGACAAATTTTTGAATATAATCCACATCAACTTATTGAAGGAATTCTGATAACTGCATACGCAATTGGTGCTAAAGTTGCATACATCTACATTCGTGGCGAATACCACAAATGGGTAAAGCTTATGCAAAAAGCATTAGATGATGCTTATGCTGCTGGTTATGTTGGTGAAGCTATGAAAGAAAAATTTGGTACGGATTTCTTTTGTAACATTTATGTTCATAAAGGTGCTGGCGCTTATATCTGCGGCGAGGAATCTTCTTTGATGAATTCTCTAGAAGGTAAGCGCGGTTATCCAAGGGTCAAACCTCCATTTCCTGCACAAAATGGTTTATGGGGATGTCCAACCACAATTAACAATGTTGAAACCATTACTAACATTCCTCCTATAATTTCTAAAGGTTGGGATTGGTTTTCAAAAATTGGTGAACCAAAACATCCGGGAACAATTTTATTTGGTGTTAGCGGTCATGTTAACAAACCAGGAGTTTATGAATTACCTTCCGGTACTTTGCTTACAGATATTATTTATAATTATGCTGGCGGTGTTCCAGGCAATAAAGATATTCTATGTGTAATTCCCGGCGGGTCTTCAATGCCTCCATTACGCGGTGACCAACTCGAAGGCGTAAAAATGGATGCAGAATCTCTTAAAGCTGCAGGCTCTGCGATCGGAACTGGCGGTATTATGGTTATGGATGAAGATACTGATCTTGTAAAAGTTTTAGCTCGCATTTCTCATTTTTATCATCACGAAAGTTGCGGACAATGTACCCCTTGTAGAGAGGGAACAGGTTGGCTTGAAAAAATCCTTAAAAGAATCCTTGCTGGAAATGGTTCTGTAAGTGATATTGACTTATTAATTACTGTTGCAAACCAGATTGAAGGAAACACAATTTGTGCTCTTGGTGAAGCTGCTGCCTGGCCAGTAAGATTTATGGTAACAAGATTCAGAGATTATTTTGAAGCAAGAGTGAGTAAAGAAGTTAATCTAAAAGTTGCAAACAAAGTTCATTCAATGAGGCATACAGAATTTCCTTTGGCTGAAGTAAAAAATTAAATAAACAAGTTTATGGTTGATTTTTTAGCCGAAATTGTACTTGTGTTCGTTGGTTATAATGTTGGATATTTTTCTTTAAAATTCTTTTCAGGTGGAAAGTATCCTAAAGAATATATGAAAGATGGAGGGGATTTAAAGATTGAGATATTTGGAATATTTATATTATTAATTTTGCTAGGTGTAGTCACATATATTTTTGTATAATTAAAAAATCCTCTCAAATTTGAGAGGATTAATTTTAATATTAGCTGATACTTATGCACTAGCGGGTGCAGCAGCTCTTGTTCCAAGCTCATTATCAAGCATATACAAACCACTTTTATTATCACCAATCATTTCGATCTTTTGGATTATTTCTTCCACATTTGCTTCTTCTTCCACTTGTTCAGTAACAAACCATTGTAGGAAAGTATTTGTTGAATAGTCTTTTTCTATCATTGCAACATCCACAAGTTTATTAATTAATCCTGAAATTTTTTGCTCATGCTTTAAAGTATCGGAGAATACTTCAGATATCGATTTCCACTCGACTTTTGGATCAGCGATCTGTGTTAATGTAACTTTACCACCTTTTTGTAAAATAAAATTAAAAAATTTCATTCCATGCAATTGTTCTTCTGCGGATTGAAGTCTCATCCAGTTTGCAAATCCTTTTAAGTTCTTAGCTTCAAAATATGCTGCCATTGAAAGATATAAATATGAAGAATAGAATTCTTCGTTTAGATGTGTGTTTAAAGCTTTTTGCATTTTAGCTGATATCATAATAACCTCTATATTTTATTCTGTTTAATTTTATAACTCAAATATAGTTTATTTAGTTCAAAAACTCTCCCTAACTGAATTATTTTGTTCTAAAAACTGTGTTAAAGTGCACATAATTAACATAAAATTGAATTGATAATAAAACACCCTTTGAGTAATTTTGTCAGGGCTTATTATAAAGATTAAATTCATTTAAAGGAGTTATAAAAATGGCAGTTAAAGTAGCTATTAACGGGTTTGGAAGAATTGGAAGACTCGTCTTACGTGCAATGGCAGATAAAAAAGTTTTAGGCAAAGAGGTGGATATAGTTGCTCTTGTTGATGTAACTAATGACGCCAAATATTTTGCATACCAACTTAAATATGATTCTGTTCACGGTATTTTTAACGGGGAAATCACATCAAAGAAAAGTAAGGCTGATTTAGAGCATGATGATGTTCTTGTTATTGATGGCGAAGAAACAAAATGTATTATCGCTTCAAAAGATCCTTCACAATTACCATGGAAAGAACTTGGTGTTGAATATGTAATCGAATCAACAGGACTTTTTACTGATTCTGAAAAAGCAAAAGGGCACATTGCTGCTGGTGCAAAAAAGGTAATCATTTCAGCTCCGGGAAAAGGCGATGTTAAAACAGTTGTTATGGGCGTTAATGATAATGAATTAAAACCAGAACACACAATAATTTCTAACGCTTCTTGTACCACAAACTGTTTGGCACCTGTTGTTCACGTTTTATTGAAAGAGGGAATTGGAGTTGAAGTTGGAATTATGACTACAATCCATTCATATACAGCAACACAAAAAACTGTTGATGGTCCATCTAAAAAAGATTGGAGAGGCGGAAGAGCTGCTGCAGTTAATATTATTCCATCAAGCACAGGCGCAGCAAAAGCTGTTGGCGAAGTTTTGCCTTCTGTAAAAGGTAAACTAACAGGAATGTCATTCCGTGTACCAACTGCAAATGTTTCTGTTGTAGATTTAACATTTAGAGCAGCAAAAGATACCTCAATAAAAGAAATTGATGGCTTGCTTAAAAAAGCGTCAGAAACTTATTTGAAAGATATTCTTGGCTATTGTGATGAAGAACTTGTTTCAACAGATTTTAATCATGATGAACGCTCATCTATTTATGATTCATTAGCCACATTACAAAACAATTTTAAAGATGAAAAAAGATTCTTTAAAGTTGTTAGCTGGTATGATAATGAATGGGGTTATTCTAACAGATGTGTTGATTTATTAATAAAATTAATAAAAATGTAATTGATCACTTTAAGGCGATCTTTTTTGGATCGCCTTTTTAATATTAATTAAAATAATTATTTCAGGGAAGAAAAATGAATAAGCTATCAATTGATAAAGTAGAACTTAAAGGTAGACGCGTTTTAGTTCGTGTTGATTTTAATGTTCCACTAGATGAAAATTTAAATATTACTGATGATAACAGAATAACGGAATCACTACCAACAATAAAGAAAATTATTGCTGAGGGCGGTAAAGCCATTTTAATGAGTCATCTTGGAAGACCAAAAGGTGGACCAAATCCTAAATACAGTTTAAAACCAACTGCAAAACGATTAAGTGAACTACTGGGTAAAGAAGTTAAACTTGCGCCTGATTGTATAGGAGCAGAAACAAAAGCGATGGTTGATGCAATGAATAATGGCGATATTTTAATTCTCGAAAATGTTCGCTTTCATCCTGAAGAAGAAAAAAATGATCCAACATTTGCAAAACAATTAGCCGAGCTTGGTGATGTTTATATTAATGATGCATTCGGTAGCGCACACCGAGCACATGCATCAACTGAAGGTATAACAAAGTTTATAAAAATTTCTGCTGCTGGATATTTAATGCAGAAAGAACTTGATTATCTTGGTGGAGCAATTACAAATCCTAACCGTCCATATACAGCAATTTTAGGCGGAGCAAAAATTTCTGGTAAGATAGATGTTATAAATAATCTGCTTACTAAAGTTGATACATTAATTGTTGGCGGTGGAATGGCTTACACTTTCTACAAAGCAGAAGGTAAAGAAATAGGAACTTCATTACTTGAGGCAGAAAAAATAGATCTTGCAAAAGAAGTTTTAGAGAATGCAAAAAAATCAGGAATTAAATTCATGCTGCCTGTTGATGTAGTAGTTGCAAGTGAATTTAATAATGATTCACCATTATCAGTTGTAAGTGTAGATGCGATGCCATCCGATAAAATGGGATTGGATATTGGACCTGAAACAATAAAGTTATTTTCTGATGAATTGAGAAATGCAAAAACAATAGTTTGGAACGGACCAATGGGTGTTTTTGAAATGGATAATTTCGCAACTGGTACAAACGCAATTGCCCAAGTTTTAGCTGATGTTACAGCTAAAGGTGCAATTACTATTATCGGCGGTGGCGATTCTGCTGCGGCCATCACAAAAGCAGGATTAAAAGATAAAGTTTCACATGTATCAACCGGTGGCGGTGCTTCGTTAGAATTTTTAGAAGGCAAAGCATTACCCGGTGTTGTCGCATTAAATGATTTAAAATAAATTAAGGATTAGTTTGAGTAATTATTATCAACCAAGAGGTTTTGGTGGAAGATTTTTTTCATTTCCGCCAGTCATTAAAAATTTACTTATCATAAATGGAATAATTTTTTTCGCTCAACTATTATTTGATAATATTACCTTCGATGGATTTCCGGGTTGGTATGTTGTAAACAAATGGTTTGCTCTAAATCCTATTTCAGGAAACGATTTCAATGGACAACCTTTTAATTTCCAGATTTGGCAATTAATTACTTACCAGTTTATGCATGGAGGCTTTTCACACATATTTTTTAATATGTTTGGTTTATGGATGTTTGGGGCAAGCATTGAAGAAATATTTGGTTCAAAAAAGTTTTTATTCTTCTACCTTTTAGCTGGTGTTAGTGCTGGTTTACTGCATTTGTTTGTTTCACCATTGTTGGGTGGGGCACAAGCAGTAACAATTGGGGCTTCAGGTGCGGTTTACGGAGTTTTAATTGCTTATGCTTTATTCTTCCCTGATAATTTAATCTTCTTATACTTTTTAATTCCTGTTAAGGCAAAGTATTTAATAGGTTTTTTAATAGTGTTTGAATTTTTAGCCATAGATAGTGCGTCAAGCGGTGTTGCGCATCTCGCACATCTTGGTGGTGCTTTGTTTGCATTTTTATATATAATGTTTGATAAGAATAGCTATGTTTCACTAAAAAATGTTTTTAAAAAATCTTATTTCTATAAATCAAGTTCAAATAATGATTTCTTTAAAAATCCATTTAGCAATACTTCACAAAGTAAAAGTGATGTTGAAGATGCAAAATTTTATGATTTAAATAGGAAAGATGATATTGAAGTTACACAAGCTGAAATTGATAAAATATTAGATAAGATAAGTCAGTCGGGTTATCAAAATCTAACTGATAGAGAAAAACAAATTTTATTTCAAGCAAGTAAGAAAATGAAATGAAATACGGTTCGATAATTTTTATATTTTTCCTTTTAATCATTTCTACTGTTTTACAATCCTGTAAAAAATCATCACCGATTGATGAGAAAAAGTTTATAAAGATTTATGTTGATATGATTTTTATGCAGGATACTTCTTCTTTAGCGCAGACTATAATTAAACAAAAAGTATTAGAAAAATTTACAGTAAATGAAAAAGATTATGATGCCACAATTAGTTACTACAATAATGATCCTGAAAAGTGGCAGAAATTTTTTGATAGCACAATAGTTTATATCGAAAGTTTGAAACCAAAACCAACTAAAAAGACTGATGTGAAATCTTTGCCAAAGCGATCCTTATTTGAGGATAAGAAAGATCTTTAGGCAGTACTTCTTTTAATTCTTTTAACCCCGTAATTCCTTTCCTATATTTTTCAGTTATCAAATTTAGCTTGTCTGTTGTAATTATTGATGAAATATTTGTCTCCGGTAAATAACTGATGATGGTTTCTATCTGCATTGATATTACTGCTTCATTTAGCTTTCTTAACTTTGCAATTTCTTGAAGTGAATATTTTTTCTGCAACAGATTATGAGTCTCAATAATGTTTTGTGGAATTATAATCGCAGCCATTCCTTTTTTATCCACGTTAACACTTCCAAATGAATTTATTACTTCGAGAAAATCGTTTCCAACTTTATTAAACATTCTTTCATTAAAACCTGGGATACTAAATAACTCCGATTTAGTCTTTGGTTTTTGATGTGATATTTTTGCTAATAAATCATCGGGACAAATTATGTTTGGAGACTGTAAGAATTTTTTAGATGCTTTTTCACGCACCTTGCGCAATCTATGGTACATCTCAATATTTTTATCGAAATCACTTTTCAAACTACCAATCTGTTCAACAACAGGCACTTGCTTTTCATCATCCCGCACAATATAATAAAGTTTATTGCTTACAGCCGATTTCTCCTGAATTTTATTTTCACTTATCAAAATTCTAATTGCATAAGAAATATCTTCTTTTTTGTACTGAGTCAATGAATTAAAATGCTGATAATTTTTGTGTTCGATGTTTTTACTTTTTCCAAGTAGAATATCTGCAATTTGGTTTTCGCTTAGCTCAGCTAAATCTTCATTTAAAAGATCTTCAATATTTTCTTTAATATACTTTATAGAGTCATCTGCAATTCCATTTTGTTTAAGGCAATTGTCACATTTACCACATTTGTAATCGCTTGCATCTTCACCAAAATATTTTATGATATAACTAAACCTACAATTGTTTGTGTAAACAAAATCCACCATTTTATCTAGCTTCTGTTTAGAACTTATATAGAGCTCGTTAATTAGCTTATAATTAAGTTTTAATTCCTCTGTTCTTACTCGAGGTTTAATCAATGAGATTGATTCTTTACCATCTGCTTTTGAAAATTCAATAATTCCAAGGAACTCTAGATTAATTAGTGTTTCAGTTGTTTCTTGTTTTGTTAATCCCGTTTCTGATTTCAAATTATCTAATTTAAGAGCAGTTAGATTATGAAAAATCCCTTTACCATAATTTCTTATTAGATAAAATAACACATCACGCATAAGTTCATTTGATGTACTTTTAATAAAGCTTTTTAGTCTAGTTTCTGTAAAAAGAATTTTTATCTTATCAACGGACTTGTAGGCAGAGTTGATACTAATGTAACTAGCATTCTCTAAATAGTTTAATGCAGAATTTAAGATTGCTGCAGAAATATCTTGTTTAGTATGAAGTTTTATATATCCAAGATTAATCTGCAATTGTTTATCGGATTTCATCCCAATTGCTATTTGTGCTGAATCGCAAATTGCATTATATATGCTTTTTATAAGCTCTTTTGTTGGATAGGAATTAGAAATAAAATACTCGTGAATGTGAATATCAGAGTCCTCAAAAAGAAGAAAAGTATGAGAGTTTTTACCATCCCTGCCTGCGCGGCCAATTTCCTGATAAAAATTCTCGATCGATCCGGTAGTATTAAAATGAATTACTAATCGAATATCTTTTTTATCAATTCCCATTCCGAATGCATTTGTAGCGATAATAATTGGTAGTCTATCCTCAATAAAATCTTCCTGTATTTTTTTTCTTACGATAGTATTGAGACCAGCATGATAGTATTCACATTCTATTTTATTGTGTTTCAAATATTCGGAAAGTTCTTCAGCTTTTTTGCGTGATGAAGTATATATAATGGCGGGCGATTTAAACTGATGAACGAGTTCTAAACATCTTTCTTTTTTTCGTTTTGTAATTTCAACATTCACAAAAAGATTATCACGTTCAAAACCTTTAATGATGACTTTTGCATTTTTCATCCCAAGTTGTTTGACAATATCTTTTACAACTTCAGGGGTAGCGGTTGCAGTAAATGCAGATATTTTTTTAATTCCTGTAAACTCAATAAAATCTTTTAACTTTGTATAACTTGGACGGAAATTGTGGCCCCATTCACTTATACAATGTGCTTCATCAATAAAAAGGAATTCGGGGTTTAGATTTTTTAATCTTGCAGCAAACTCAGGGCTTTCAAGACGTTCTGGCGCTACATAAACAATTTTTAATTTACCAAAGTGAATTTCTTGTAGAACCTTTTCAGTCTCATTAAAACTTTGAGTGCTATTAATAAATGCTGCTATCTCAGTTGATTTATTTAAAGCATCAACTTGGTCCTTCATCAAAGCGATTAATGGTGAAATTACTATTGAATAGTTATCATTTATTAATGCGGGAATCTGAAAACAAATTGATTTTCCAGCGCCTGTTGGTAGTACCGCAAGCACATTGTTACCATGAACAATTTCATCAATTATTTCTTGTTGTCCCGGTCTAAATTCTTTATGACCAAAATATTTAGATAAAGCAGCTAAAGTGGTCATTTACTTCTTTTTATTTGAGTAAGTAACAAGCGGTGTAATTTTTATTTTTGATAGTAATATTTACATAAATACTTTATTAAAATACTAAAAAAGATTTATTCATTCTGTCCTTTGTTGGAATGATTTCTGTTGTATATTTAATCATCAAAAAAAGAGGTAATTATGACAAAGCTCTACACTCAATTGTTAATATTATGCAGTTTGGCATTTTCAATTTTCGTTCCGGCACAGCAGCTGTACACAGATATATTAAAGCCACAAAGTGTTTTTACTCAAGCACCAGATGAAATAAAAGCACGCAAATCATTTATGCGTCAATGGTGGTTTTATGAACAGCGTTCGTTCCCGGGTGATAACATTCCGGTTAATGCATACCAAAATGCTTATGAACAAAAATTATTATTAAGGCAAACTAATGAGCAATTAGCGTCAGCTGATAACAGTTTTGATATTCCAACTTTTAATTGGGTAAGCCTTGGTCCCACACCGGGAGCTTATTTTAACTATGGAAACATTTCAAGTAGAATTGTAACTGGAGCATTTGATCCAACAAATCCAAATATAATTTATGTAGGACCTGCGAACGGAGGCGTCTGGAAATCAACCGATGCTGGAATTACATGGGTTCCGTTAACCGATCAGGAAGCCTCCTTATCTATGGGTGCAATCGAAATTGATCCAACAAACACAAATATTATTTATGCAGGGACAGGAGAAGCTACGTACAGCGGTGCATCGTATTATGGAAGAGGATTACTAAAATCCACAGATGCAGGAAGCACTTGGGCAAATATTACAACAGGATTGCCAAGCTCAACATATTTTTCAAGATTGAAGATAAGACCAAACAACAACACCCAACTTCTTGCAGCACTTGGCAATAGTGGCTTATATCGAAGCACAAACTCGGGTACAAACTGGACACAGATTTTAAGCGGAAGAATTGATGATGTGGTTTTCACTCCATCAGGTGATACAGCTTTTGCAGTTGGAGGCAGCAGTGGATTGCGAAGATCGGTTGATGGTGGAGCAACTTTTTCTGCTTTTGGAACAGGATTAGCAACAGGTACAAGAACACATTTTGATTTGTGTCTCTCAAACACTGCTTATATGTATGCCGCAGTTTATAGCAGTACAGTAAATCTTTATAAATCCACAAACAATGGTGCTAGCTGGACTCAACTTACAACCACTTCTGGATTTCAATCCCAAGGCGGTCAGGCTTGGTATGATTTGTATTTAAGAGTTAATCCAAAAAACCCAAACAAAGTTTATGTTGGCACGATCGATGTTTACAGATCAACTGATGGAACAAATTTTACTAATATAACTAATGGTTACTCAGGCGGAAGTGTACATGTAGATCAGCATTATTTATTTTTCCACCCAACTGATGAAAACACTTTTTTTGTGTGTAATGATGGTGGAATTTATAGATCAACAAATAATGGAGATGCATTTACAAACTATAATCAAAACTTAACACTCACACAATTTTATAGAATAGCTGCAAGCCCGTTCACACCAAGCAGAATACTTGGCGGAACTCAGGATAACGGTACACAGCAAACTTATTCAACTTTAAATTGGGCAGCCGCATTTGGGGGTGATGGAGGTGAAGTTTGTTTCAATCCATTCAACTCTAATTTTATCCTTGGAGAATCACAAAATGGTGGATTAGTGCGTACTGCTAATGGCGGTTCAAGTTGGCAGAATGCAACAACTGGAATTAATACGGGCGAAAGTGTAGCATGGGTAGCCCCGATACTCGCCCATCCAAGCACATCAGGAACCTTTTATGTAGCACGTCAAAGTGTATATCGATCAACAGATAATGGTGGAAGCTGGACAGCTATTTCGGGTAGTGTAAATGGCAGCAGCGCGGTAAGAGAGATGGCGATCAGTAAGTCCAATCCATCAATAATGTTCGCCACATCAAGCAGCCAGGTATTCAAATCAACGGATGCAGGTGCTACGTGGACAAATGTAACATCTGGTTTACCAAACAAAACAATAACATCAGTATCGGTTTATCCAACAGATCCTAACCTAGTTTTCTTAACATTCTCAGGATTTGGCACAAACAAAGTTTATAAATCAACAAATGGCGGCAGCACGTGGGTATCTATAAGTGGTAATTTACCAGATTCCCCAGCTAATGATCTGTTTGTTTACACAGGAAACATTGGTAATCCAAATACATTTTTTGTAGCAACAGATATTGGAATATTCTTAACAGAAAATGATGGAACAAATTGGTTCGAAATAAGTACGGGAATGCCTAACACAGTTGTTATGCATTTAGATTATTCACCTGGGAATCAGATGCTGAGAGCCGGCACGCACGGCAGAGGAGTTTATGAAGCATTTGTAGATTTTACTATTCCTGTTGAGTTAATATCATTTACAGGAAATCAGGAAGACAAAAAGATAGTTCTTAACTGGAAAACGGCAACAGAAACAAACAACAGTCATTTTGAAGTAGAGAGAAAATTTAAGAATCAGGAATGGGAAAAGATAGACATAGTAGCAGGAGCAGGAACAATAACAGAGTACAGAAACTACTATTATGAAGATGACTTTACATTTTTACCGTATAATGGAACAGTACTTTATAGATTGAAACAAGTAGATTATAATGGAGACTTTGAATACTCAAATGTAATAGCAGTAGAGGCAGAATTTATACCAACAGAAATATCAATATCACAGAATTATCCAAATCCATTTAACCCTGTAACAACAGTAAAATACTGGTTAAATGTAGAGGCGAATGTAAGAATAGGAATATATAATTCTTTAGGTCAATCAATTGGAGAAATAGTTAATGAAATGCAGAGTGCTGGAAATTACTCAGTAAAATGGGATGGGACAGACTATGCATCAGGAATATACTTTTATTCATTTGAGGTAATAGATCAAAACAAGAGTATGATATATAAAGAAATGAAGAAGTTGATATTGCTAAAATAGCGTAATAGAAACTAATATCGGGGCTGTTAAAAGTCTGATTGAAAAAGATTAAAGAATTAATTCTTTGATAATCAATCACCTTTGGACAGCCCCTTTTTTATTGTTAATTTTGACTATGAAAAATTGATTTACTTAAGTATTTAGATGAAGAAACTAGGGAAAAGAATTTTATCCGATCAAATGCAGTTTTATTTTATCTTTACTTTAAATAATGATAAGTTTAAAACTACTGAATCTCACCAAAAATATTTTAAATTAGCTCAACAAAGATTGGTTAAGATTTATCATCGTCTTATTTATTAAATCAAAATTGATAATATAATTATTAGGAGAATTTAAGTAAGGAATTTTATGCAGGAAGAAAAATTAAGATTAGAAGATTTATTGGAATCATCTAATTCAACTAATGACGACGACAGAATTAATAATGTTGCTATTATTGGCGCAGGAATTATGGGACAAGGGATTGCGCAAACTGTTGCTGCAATGGGGCTTGAGGTAACAATTGTGGAGATAGGTGAAGATAAATTGGAATATGCAAAAGCGCAACTTACAGAATCAATTGATAGAGAAATAAAAAGATGGGCAATGACAAAGTCTGATAAGAAAGCAATCTTTAGCAGAATTAAATGGTCAACTGATGTAAATTCTGTAAAAGACTGTGAGATAATAATTGAAGCAGTTCAGGAAGATTTTGATTTAAAAGTAAGTGTATTTAAACAGCTTGATAAAATTGCAAACCCTGATACTATTTTTGTCTCAAACACTTCAACATTAAGCTTAACAAATATTTCAGAGTCTATTTCCAGACCAAGCAAAGTTATTGGCATGCACTTTTTAAATCCCGTTCCAAAGATTCCGATGGTTGAATTAGTAAAAAGTCTCCACACCTCCAATGAAACTGTTTTAAAGGTTAAAGAGTTTGCATCTCGCATTGGTAAAACACCTGTTGAGGTTTATGAATATCCCGGATTTATAACAACACGTGCAATTGTTCCTCTGATCAATGAAGCCATGCATATCCTTTTAGAAGGGATTGCCTCTGCTAAGGATATTGATACTGCTTTAAAACTTGGATATAATTTTCAGTACGGTCCACTTGAAATGGCTGATTCTATGGGATTAGACGAAGTATTGACTTGGATGGAAACTTTATGGAAAACTCTCGGTGAACCAAGATATCGACCAAATCCTATGTTAAGAAAACTTGTTCGTGAAAGAAAACTTGGTAAAAAAACAGGAGAGGGTATTTTTAAATATGACGAACATGGAAATAAACTTAATTAATGTAAGTGGGGAATCTCTAATAAATTGGAAAATATATTATGAAAGTATTAGTCCTAAATAGTGGAAGTTCATCAATTAAATATCAATTCTTTGATACTGAAAAAAAGATTGCCTTAGCAAAAGGATTGGTTGATAGAATTGGAATGGCGGGCGCCGTTTTATCTCATCAAAGATATGATGGCAACAATATAAAAATTGCTGGTGAAATTCTTGATCACCAAATTGCGGTTGAATATGTTCTTGGCGTAATGCTAAGTAAAAATCATGGGGTGATAGATGATAAAAAAGATATTGAAGCTGTGGGACATAGAGTTGTACATGGCGGTGAAACTTTTTCCGGTTCAGTTTTTATTAATGATGAAGTTGTAAAGGTCTTACAGGATAATATTGAACTAGCACCATTACATAATCCGCCTAACATAAAAGGTATTCAAGCTTGCCAAAGAATTCTACCCGACGTACCACAATGTGGTGTTTTTGATACTGCGTTTCATTCTCACATGCCGCCAAAATCTTATTTGTATGGTATTCCATATGAATTGTACAAAAAATATAAAATAAGACGTTACGGTTTTCATGGCACATCGCATCTTTATGTTTCTCAACGTGCAGCGACTTTATTAAATAATGACATAAAAGATCTTAAAATCATCACAGCACATCTTGGTAACGGTTGCAGTATGGCTGCTGTTAAAAATGGACAATCTGTGGATACTTCAATGGGATTTACTCCACTTGAAGGTCTTTTAATGGGTACACGCAGCGGCGATCTTGATCCATCTTTAATATTATATATTATGGCAAAAGAAGGATTAACTGTTGGTGAAGCTAACACTTTACTTAACAAACATAGTGGTTTAATAGGTATTAGTGGTGAAAGCAGCGATATGCGTGAGATACTAACTGCCGTTAAAGATAATCAACAAAGGTCTAAATGGGCTTTTGAGATTTTTTGTTACAGGATAAAAAAATATGTTGGTGCCTATGCTGCAGCAATGGGCGGTCTTGATGCACTTGTATTTACAGGTGGAATTGGTGAAAACTCAAAAGAGATACGCGAAGAAGTTTGTAAAGAAATGGAATTTTTGGGCATTAATTTGGATGAATTAAAAAATCAAAATAATGATGAAATCATCTCAAAAGAAAATTCTAAAGTTTCTGTTATGCGTATTCCAACTAATGAAGAATTGGTAATTGCGCTTGATACCGAAAAAATAGTTTCTGGAATGCAAAAATAATTTTGATTAACTATTCCACAGGTTGATTTATGGATCTTGGAATCAAAGGTAAAGTAGCTATAGTTACTGCTTCCAGCACCGGAATTGGAAAAGCGGTTGCTGAGGGATTAGCTGAAGAAGGATGTAAACTTGCGATTTGTGCTCGCTCAAAAGAAATATTAATTGAAACTTCTCGGGATATAAAAAATAAATTTAACACCGAGCCTTTTTGGGGTGTGTGCGATTTAAATCAAAAAAAGGATATTGAAAATTTTTACGATGCTGTAAAAAATCATTTTGGTAAAATTGATATTCTGGTTAATAATTGCGGTGGACCTGTTCCAGGATTTTTTAGAGATCTTTCAGAGGAAGATTGGGATAACGCTTTTAAGCAAGTTCTGTTAAGCGTCATTAGATTTTCAAATCTTGTTATTCCGAATATGATCGAGCAGGAGTGGGGTAGAATCATTAACATTACTTCTGTTGCCGTAAAACAACCTGTGCAAAATTTAATGCTTTCAAATTCTCTGCGTGCTGCTGTAACCGGATTTGCAAAATCACTAAGCAACGAATTTGGAAATAAAAATATTACTGTAAACAATGTTGCCCCTGGTTTTACATTAACCCACAGACTATATGAACTTGCTGTTAATCGTGCTAAAACATCAGGCAAATCCCACGAAGAAATATTGGTTGAAATGGCAAAAGATGTTCCGCTAAATCGATTAGGTAGTCCAGAAGAAATTGCCGCAATGGTTGTTTTTCTAGCATCACAAAAAGCAAGCTATATTACAGGTACAACGATTCAGGTTGATGGAGGATCAACAAAAGCTATATTTTAGTTTTAGATATTAAATTAAAACTTATTCCTTATTATAAAAGCCTGTCTTAGGACAGAGAAACTATGAAACAGCAAATAGAATTGGCTATTACACCGGATGAAATTAATATTCCGGAAATCCTTTCTACAAAAGCCTCGCAAGAAATTAAAATTGATTTAGAAAAAATCTCCGCAGTAATTCCTTTAAAAAAATCGATCGATGCCCGGAGTAGACATATTGTATTTAGAATTTTGGTTGATGTTTATATTGATGAAAATCCGGAAGTAAAAAAAACAATTACCTACAATCCAGTTTTAGATTCAAAAAAAACAATTATTGTTGGATTTGGTCCTGCTGGAATGTTTGCAGCGCTAAAATTAATTGAACTTGGAATCAAACCAATAATTGTTGAACGGGGAAAAGATGTGCAAGACCGTCGAAGGGATATCAGAGCTATTCAACAAGATCACATCGTGAATCCTGATTCTAATTATTGTTTTGGCGAAGGTGGGGCTGGCGCTTACAGCGATGGCAAACTTTATACTCGAGCTACAAAGCGCGGAGACATAAAAAAAATTATCGATGTTTTAATCCAACATGGTGCTGACCCTGAAATTGCTATTGATACCCATCCGCATATTGGTTCTAACAGACTTCCTAAAATAGTAGCTGCAATCAGACAAACTATTTTAGATAATGGTGGTGAAATTCACTTCAATGCGAAAGTTGAAGATCTTATTTTAATTGACCGAAATATTATTGGTGTAAGGTTAAATTCGTCGCAAGAAATACTAGGAGATGCAGTTATTCTCGCAACGGGTCATTCAGCACGCGATATTTATTATTTATTAAATAAGAAAAAAATACGAATTGATCCGAAACCATTTGCCATGGGCGTACGAATCGAACATCCTCAAGCTTTAGTTAATGAAATGCGTTATCATACTAAAGAAAAACATCCAAATCTTCCTTCTGCTGGCTATACGCTTGTTACTGAGGTTGAAGATAGAGGAGTTTATTCATTCTGTATGTGTCCGGGCGGAATAATAGTTCCTGCTGCAACCGCGCCAGGGGAAATAGTTGTAAATGGAATGTCACTATCCAAACGCAATTCACCTTTTGCAAATTCTGGCTTTGTTGTAGAAGTAACAAATCAGGAATGGATGAAGTATGAACGCCATCAACCTTTTGCTGCTTTGATGTTGCAGGAAGAACTTGAACAGAAAGCATTTGAACTTGCAAATCAAACTCAAAGCGCACCAGCACAACGTGTAACAGATTTTGTTGCTGAAAAGGTTTCTTCATCGTTACCAAAATGTTCTTATATCCCGGGATTGACATCAGCAGCATTGCATAAAGAATTGCCTCCATTTATTGCATTAAGATTGCGTAAAGCGCTTTTTAATTTTGATAGAAAGATGCACGGCTACTATACTGAAGACGCAGTATTAGTTGGTGTTGAAACCAGAACAAGTTCTCCAATCAGAATTCCACGCGACAGGGAAACTTTAATGCATCCGGAAATTAATGGACTTTTCCCTTGTGGCGAAGGTGCTGGTTACGCAGGGGGAATACTTTCAGCAGCAGTTGATGGTGAGAACTGTGCGGTAGGTGTTAATGTTTACCTGTAAGATTATTATACTTAAAAAAGTTGAATTATTTTTGTGATAATTTAATTGTCTCCAAGTCCGACTATTCAAACTATTCAAACTATTCGAGAGGTAGAAAGATAACTTAACGACTCAGCATTTTAAGTTGATTATTTATTATATTTCACCTCAAATCAATGTTATTCTGTTCAACATTTAACCTCTGATAAAACATTATGATTACATATTATTTTCACATTACAAAAGACTCACGAATTAAATACTCTATTGAAGAAAATCTCTTCTCGTTAAATGGGAATCTTGTCATTTCAGATTTTAGCACGGCCAGGTTGTTATCAGAAAAAATAAATTCTGTTAGAAGAAATGAGGGCAAATTTGAATTGCAGGTAACTGCGGGTCAAATAAACGCACTCGGTTTGCTTCACGAAATTTTCCATCTTTTAATTCGTAAATATGAAGAAGGCAATAACAAAAATGTATTTAAAGACAGTATTGAATATTTAAAGAATAATATTACTGAAGATGAATTGGATAAAACGCTTCTAAAATTTGTAGAACAATTTCCACCCCTTAGTGTATATCAAAACAAAGTAAAACCAAACGAATTTCTTAAAGGTAAAACAGAAAATAAAGATAACCGTGAGATTTTGCTTGAAGAACTTATCATTTTAAATCTTGAAAACATTAATCCAGCAACACATCAATTAAAGGAACTTTACACAGATGAAAATCTTGCTAATGAAACAAAGTATAAAGAAATAATTGAACAGACAGAATTATTTTTTGAAAGCGAACCAAAGATTGGCGGATTTAATTTAATCTCATTCCTGCGTAAACCAATAATACAAAGTCCATATAATTTAGAAGAGCAGCTTGATTTTATTCGCTCAAATTGGAATGTCTTTATTGATGAATTAATATTAAATAAAATACTTTCTGGTAAAGATCTAATTCACGAAGATTATAAATTATTTGTTAAACATGGTGGAGGCGAAAAAGGAACACCACCTGTTCCTACTTACGAATTTGATCATAAATATTTTGAATCATTAAAATTGAAACTAACTGAGGGTAAAAAATTATCGCCTGAGGAATTTGAATATTATCAACTTGAAGTAAATAAATTTACGGTTGATATTGATTGGATGCCTAGGGTAGTTATGATTGCTAAGAATGCTTTTGTTTGGATGCATCAACTAACTCGCAAATATGGAAAAGAAATAAAAAGGTTAGATGAGATTCCTGATGCAGAACTTGATACTTTGGCTAAATGGAATTTTACGGCACTATGGTTAATCGGGATTTGGGAACGCAGTTCAGCATCACAAAAAATAAAACAAATGATGGGTAATCCTGAAGCGGCATCTTCTGCTTATTCTTTATATGATTATGTGATTGCAAATGAACTTGGCGGCGAGGCAGCTTTTGAAAATCTAAAAACCCGTGCATGGCATCGAGGAATAAGGTTATCAAGCGATATGGTTCCTAATCATACTGGAATTTATTCTAAATGGGTAATAGAAAAGCCGGAGTATTTTATTCAGAATAAAGTACCTCCATATCCAAATTATAAATTCACAGGACCAAATCTTTCTGATGATGAACGTGTGGAAGTAAGAATTGAAGACCAGTATTATTCAAGATCAGATGCCGCTGTTGTGTTTGAAAGATTGGATAAATATACAGGCGATCGCACTTACATTTATCATGGCAATGATGGTACAAATATGCCGTGGAATGATACTGCACAGTTGGATTTGATGAAAGCTGAAGTGCGCGAATCACTTATTCAAACGATTATGCACGTCGCTCGTAAAACACCAATCATTCGTTTTGATGCCGCGATGACACTTGCAAAAAAACATTTTCAGCGATTATGGTTTCCCATTCCAGGTTCCGGCGGAGCAATTCCTTCGCGAGCTGATTATGCGATGACACGTTCACAGTTTGATTCAATTATGCCGGAAGAATTTTGGCGTGAAGTTGTAGATAGAATAAATGCTGAGATGCCAAACACGCTTTTACTTGCAGAGGCTTTTTGGTTGATGGAAGGGTATTTTGTTAGATCGCTTGGGATGCATCGCGTTTACAACAGTGCATTTATGCATATGTTTATGAAAGAAGAAAATGAAAAGTATAAACTGCTTATTAAAAACACTCTAGCGTTTAATCCGGAAATTTTAAAACGATATGTAAATTTTATGAGTAATCCGGATGAGGAAACTGCAATAAATCAATTTGGTAAAGGCGATAAATATTTTGGCGTTGCCACAATGCTAATCACTTTACCAGGTTTGCCAATGTTTGCGCACGGTCAGATAGATGGACTATCTGAAAAATATGGAATGGAATATAAACGAGCTTATTATACTGAGTTTACTGATGATAACCTTGTTATTAGACACGAAAAAGAAATCTTTCCGCTAACAAAGAAAAGATATTTGTTTAGTCAGGTTGAGCATTTTGAACTTTACGATTTTATTGATTCAACTGGTAACTGTAACGAAGATGTATTTGCTTTTACTAACAGAAGTGGAAATGAAGTATCACTTGTTGTTTATAACAACTCATACAGCGAAGCACAGGGATCGATAAATGCAAGCTGTGAGAGAGTTTATGGTGAAGAGGGTAGAACCAGCACAACAACAATTGATAAAACATTAGGAATAAATACGAGTTTTGGATTCTATTATATCTATAAAGATTATGTTCAACAACTTGAATTCATTGAGTCAGGCAGCCAATTAAGTTCTGCTGGATTTTCATTTCATTTAATGGGCTATCAAAGAAAAGTATTATTAGATTTTAAAGAAGTTTTTGATGTTGATGGTAAATATAAAATTCTTTGTGAACAATTAAATGGCAGAGGTGTTGATTCCATAGAACGAGCTTTAAGTGAGATGAATCTTGCTCCATTTCATAATTCTTTAATTCATCTTTTTACTTCAATAAAGTTCAGCAGACTATTGCTCTCAATAGAATCAGATGGTAATGATAATATTGAGATCCCAAGGTTTGATGATGAAATATTTAGAATATTTAAAGATCTAAATAAAATCGCAAAATTAAATTTGACTTCGCAAGAAATATTAAATAAAATAGAAAAGGATTTTAGTTCAATTAAATCTTTTAATAAGCTATTTTATGAAATTTCTTCATCAAAACGTGCAGCAAAATGGATTAGTGAAGTTACGATATTTCTATTTTCTGAGAGTGAAATAGACAGGAAGAAGGAATTATCTTTTCTATTGTTTAATAAAATATTATTTGGCATATTAAATTCTGTTGAGAGCATAAATACCCGTATTAAAATATTTGATGACCTTCTTCTCTGGAAACCTGTGCTTGAAATATTTGGTTTTTTAAGATTTGAAGATCCGGGCAAGAGTTATGAATTATTTAAAACACTTTTTGGTAGTAAAATATATTCTACTGAAAAGAGTGTTCAAGCTCGTCAAGTCAATAATTCCAAAAATAAAGTTGTAGAAGATAACACGGAAATAATAAATATATACTTCCAAACTCTTCTCGATTATGAGCTTTTTAATTCATTTATTCAGGTTAATGATTACAAGGAAATAAAATATTTCAATAAAGAAAAGATTGAGGAATATGTAAGATGGAATTTTATTCTATCAGTTATCAATCAATTTGAAGAAAGTTCAAATCAAACAGAAGTTTCTAAAAAGGCATTTTCAGAATCACTTAAGAATTCTTATGCAAGATATGTTGAAGTTCTTGAGAGAATATCTAAAAGTGAGTATAAAGTTGTAAAACTAATTGAAGTATCTGAAACTAAATCCATAAAAAAATCTGGTACAAAAAAGAGAACAGTGGTAAAAAAGATAAAGCCGAAAAAGAAAACTGAGGGCAAAACAAAAACGAAGGAAGTAATTAAAAAGAAAGATTCTGTAACTAAAACAAAGAAGAAATTATCGAAGACAAAAAAAACAAAAACCAAAAAGAAGGCAAAACCATGATAAGAAAAATGAAAACAATAATATTGTTGTTAATACTATTTCAACTTACGGCACTTCCACAATTTAGTTTTGAAGTTGCATTCCCAAATTTAAGCTTTTCCAGCGCACTTGATCTTAAAAACGCTGGCGATGGAACAGATAGATTGTTTGTAGTTGAAAGAAGTGGGATAATTAAAGTTTTTCCAAATCAAACAAATGTTTCAACCACAAAAACTTTTTTAAATATCACTGATCGTGTAACGGCGGGTGGTGAAACTGGTTTACTTGGTTTAGCTTTCCATCCCGATTATGAAACTAATGGGTATTTCTATGTTAACTATACTGCTCCTAATCCATTGCACACAATAATTTCAAGATTTCAAGTTTCCGCAGCAAATCCGGATTCGGCAGATAAAAATTCGGAATTAATTTTACTTACTTATGATCAGCCGTATTCAAATCATAATGGTGGGTGTGTAGCTTTTGGAAACGATGGTTATTTATACATTTCAGCGGGTGATGGTGGATCAGGCGGTGATCCGCTAGGTAATGGACAGAGTATAACAACTTTGCTTGGGAAAATTATTCGTATAGATGTAAATAATCCTCAACCACCATTAAACTATGGAATTCCTGCAGGCAACCCTTTTATGGATAGTACAAATGTGAATATTCGCAAAGAGATATATGCGTGGGGATTACGAAACACTTGGCGTTTCAGTATTGATCCAGTGACTGGTTGGTTATGGGCTGGCGATGTTGGACAAGACGCTTGGGAGGAAGTTGATATAATTCAAACTGGGAAAAATTACGGCTGGCGGTGTTATGAAGGAACTCATCCATATAATTTAAGCGGATGTAATGGGACTTATGAACAACCGATCTGGGAATATCCTCACTCTGAAGGATTTTCTATAACCGGAGGGTATGTTTATCGGGGACAAAATGTTCCGGAGTTGTATGGGAAATATGTTTATGGTGATTACGGAACAGCTAAAGTCTGGTCACTTGAGTATGATGGAGTTAATCCTGTAGTAAATTCGCAAATTACAACCGCAGCCGGTTCTATTACATCATTTGGAGTTGATGAAAATAATGAGTTGTACCTGATTTCGTTTAATGGAAAGATTTATACATTTACTCCTACTGTTGTACCAGTGGAACTAATTTCTTTTAGTGCTACAGTAGTTAATGGCAAAATTAAGCTTGATTGGAACACAGCTACCGAGACAAATAACGCTGGATTTAAGATTGAAAGAAGTCGGGATGGTGTAAATTATGAAGAAATATTTTTTATTGGAGGTAGTGGAACAAGTACAAACCGAAATGTATATAGTTATACAGATGAATCAGTCAGTTCTGGTGTTTACTACTATCGTCTAAAGCAAATAAATTATGATGGTTCATTTGAATACTTAAATGTTGTTGCTGTTGATTTGGGAATACCTGTTAGATTTTTACTTGAACAAAATTATCCTAATCCATTTAACCCGAAAACCTCAATAAATTTTCAACTTCCAAATGAAGGTTTGGTGACATTAAAAATTTATGATTTACTTGGAAATGAAGTTTCAACATTATTAGAAGATCAAAAACCTGCAGGTAGTTATACAGTTGATTTTAATGCTAAACAACTTACAAGTGGAATTTATTTTTACAAGCTAATATCAGGTTCTTTTAGCTCCACAAAAAAGATGATATTAATGAAATAGATATTAATGGTATCTGAATAATTAAATATCAAATTCGATAGAAATTAATTATTAAAACCTGCGATTCTTAGATGCGGGTTTTATTTGCTTCCATATTGTGCAAATAAAAAAGCTCCAAGACCAATTATCTCAGAGCTTTTGTGTGTGTGAACAATTTTAGGTTTTGCTGACATTAATTTGATTTTATAAAATTTGCAAAAATTGTACTTGATCTGATGGCTTTATAATTGAATAATTTCTATCTTTACAATTATCGGGATTTGTGACCAATTGTTTAGAATGGGAATGAATTGTTTAGTCTAAAAACAAAACCCCGGCGCATAAACACCGGGGAACTTGCCTTGACGGAAGGCTTGGGGAATAACCTTAACCGTCAAATGCTCGCTTAATTAAATTACCCCATTATCATAACTAACTATTTCAATTACATTATCGTAAAATATATTGATTTGTTTAGTGATAGATTTATAATGAATATTTGATATTTAATAATAGTGAGTCCAATAATGGGGAGGGAATTAGAGAATGTTTTAAAACCAGTTTACACAACAAACTATTACTTTAAAAACTTCCTCTTTTATAAAAACTAAACTATTTTTTCTAAAGGAAGCTGGAAGAGACGAATTTTATCATCATCTCGTTCAACTATCTCATTTAGCTCATTAATTTTGATGATAAGTTTTTCCAGTAATTTTTCTTCCTGAAAAGCTATCATGCGAACATGGTTAAACCCAGGAAAAGGACGATTCCCTAAATGAGCATCAGTTTTATGTCCTTTACCTTTAACATCTTCCCACTGAGTATAAAAATCAATTCCCAGTTCATTTAATCCTGCTGAAATACGATCATCAAGAATATCGCGGTATGCTATGAATGCTAATTTCATTTTTAGATCTTATTCTTTTTGTTTTTGGAAAAATAGTTACTAACATCATCAAGTATAGAATAAACAACAGGAACGATAAATAATGTTAACAATGTGGACGTTATTAAACCGCCAATTACTGCTTGTCCCATTGGAGCACGGAATTCAGCACCTTCACCAAGAGCAAGTGCAACTGGAACCATTCCAAATATCATTGCAAAAGTAGTCATCAAAATGGGGCGTAATCTTGTTGGTCCTGCTTTAACTAAAGCATCAAATCTGGACATTCCACGCTCACGTAAAACGTTTGTGTAATCAACAAGCAAAATTCCATTTTTAGTAACTAATCCCATCAACATTATTATACCGATCATAGACATGACTGAAAGAGCGCTACCAAAAATTAACAACGATAGAACGGCGCCAATTATAGACATAGGCAATGCAAGCATAATTGAAAACGGGTGTATAAAGCTATCAAACTGTGCAGCGAGCACAATGTAAACAAAAACAATAGCTAAAAGCAATGTGAGAAGCATATTCCCAAATGATTCTTCTTGCGTTTGTCCTTGACCAATTACATTAATTGAATAGCCGGATTTTAATTCTAAGTTAGAAGTTTCTTTTAGAATATCACCTAAAACCACACCTAAAAATCTACCATCAAGGTTTGCATCAACTCTTATTTCTTTCTGTCTTGCGTATCTATTTATTTTGGCAGGACCAACATCCTGTGTGATAGTGGCAATATCAGTTATGGGGATAAGAAAATCTTGGTTCCCAATTTTTTTATTGCTTTTCACTGTAATCAGAGAAAGATCATTAATGTTTTTACGATCATCTTTTTTTAATCTTACTCTTACATCAATCTGCTCATCACCTTCTTTAAACTGAGTAGCAACAGCGCCATCAACCATTGCTCTAACAGTTGAGGCAATCAAGAATGGATTAACAGCTAGATCCGATGCTTTTTCTCTATCTATATTAATTCTTATTTCTGGTTTTGATAATTCAAGACTGTTGTCAACATCAACAGCACCAGGAGTTTGCTTAACAATTGCTTCAACCTTTTCAGCAATTTTTTGTAATTCTGCAATGCTTTCTCCACGTATACTTAGAGTTACTGGTTTTTCGTTACCACCGGGTCCGCCTTGAACACGTGCACTAAATTTAGCACCAGGAATAAACTTAATTTTATTTCTTATTTCAGAAATAAGCTGCTTATCAGATTTATTTCTTTCGTTAGTGTGAACAAGTTTAACAAGTATTGTTGCTTTTGTTACAGGATCGTTTCCAGAACCGATTGTAGTTAAGACAGTAGTAACTTCAGGATTATTTCTAATAACATCTTCAACTTTTTCGCAAATATAACTTGTTTGTTCAAGTGAGCTTCCTGGAGAAGACTCAACAATCAGATTAAATTGGCTCTGATCACTTTCGGGAAAGAATTGAGAACCAAGCATTCCCATTAACATAAAGCTTAAAATAAAAATTGCAATTGCGCCAAATACAATTGTTTTTCGGTGTGATAAAGACCATCGTAAAGATTTTTCATATTTACTGTTAAGTTTATTAAACCATTGATTAAATCTGTACAAAAATCGCTGTAAAATATTTTCTTTCCCAGTATGTTCTTCATCCTCTCTATGTAGCCACTTTGATGATAACATAGGTGTTAATGTAAATGCTACAAAAAGAGATACAAGAACTGCTGCCGAAATCGTTATACCAAATTCATAAAAAAATCTTCCAACGATGCCAGGCATAAAAGCTACAGGAACAAATACAGCTACGATTGTAAAGGTTGTTGCCATTACAGCAAGACCAATTTCTTCGCTAGCTGATTTAGCTGCTTCCATTGGGGTTTCGCCTTGAGACATATGACGATAAATATTTTCAATTACCACTATCGCATCATCAATTAACAACCCAACCGCAAGAGACAAAGCCAGTAAGGACATCATATTTAGTGTAAAACCAAGTGCAAACATAAATATAAAACTTGCAATGATAGATGCAGGAAGTGCTAAGCCGCTTATAACTGTAGCTCTAAAGTTTGCAAGGAAAAGATATATAACTATAACAGCTAATAGTCCACCATAAAGAATATCAAATAATACATCATCTATTGAAGTCTCAATAAATATACTATTATCAAGTGCAACATTAATTGCTAAACCTGCTGGAATATCTTTTTGGATGTTTGCTATTTGTTTGTTAACATTATGTGCAACTTGAACTGTGTTGCTACCGGATTGCTTGATAATATTTAACCCTACCGCAATTTTACCATTAACTCTTGTTAAACTTTTTTTCTCAACTACACCATCTTCAACTGTAGCGATATCTGACAAGTAAACAGGTCTACCCATTGGAGTAGCAACAATTACTTTATTAAAATCTTCAACGCTTTTGTATTTTCCCATTGTTCTTACAAGAAGCTGGCTTTTCCCTTCAGTAACGTTACCGCCTGGAATTTCAACATTCTGCCCGCCCACATTCATTATAACATCTTGGATAGAAATATTGTACGCTCTTAATCGAGCAACATCAACTTCAATCTGAACTTCTCTTTCAGATCCACCAACAAGATTGACAGAACCAACACCTGGAATATTTTCTAATCTTTTTTTAATTACATCTTTTGTATAAGTAGTAATATCTTTATCAGACATATTTCCGGAAACAGTTAAAGACATAATTGGTAGACTTGCAGGATCATATCGTTGAATAACAGGGTCTTCAATTTCCGTTGGCAGGTTAGCTTTTATGGCAGCTATTTTTTCACGTACGTCCTGTGCAGCATCCTTACCGTTTATCTCAAGTTTAAAAGCGATTACAACTATTGATACATTTTCCTGTGATGTTGATTGGATAAAGTCAACACCTTCAACAGGATTAACAGCATCTTCAATAATCTTTGTTACATCTGTTTCGATCTGTTCCGGACCTGCTCCTGGGAGCACAGTTGTAATTACAACAAAAGGAATATCAACATCAGGGTATAAATCCACGCTTAACTTGTAGTAAGAAAAAAGTCCGAGCACAATCAATGACATAATCATCATAGTTGCAAAAACAGGGCGTCTTATGGAGACATCAGCTAATTTCATTTTTTAATCCGAATTTCTTTCAAAAATAAATTTTAAATTATTTATTCATAACCATTACAACTGTACCATCCTTAAGATTGTTCATGCCTACGGTAACAATTCTATCTCCGGTTTTTAATCCAGAAATAACCTCAATAAATTTACCATCACTAATACCTGTTGTAATACTTTTAAAGTAAGCTTTATCTTCATTTATCAAATAAATACCATCGCTGTTATTTTCTTTTACAATGGCATTAAAGGGTACTACCAGTGAATTATTTTTTGTTTTCATCTTTACATTAACTCTGCAAAACATTCCTGGCTTAAACCATCTGTCTTGAGTGTTGGAAAATAACGCCTGCATTTCAAATGTTCTTGATTGAATATTTGCAGACTTTGAAAGTTGATTGATTTTTCCAGCTTGAATGACATCTGGATTCATTTCAGAATATATTTGTACCAATTGTCCAACGTAAAAACTTGGCACATCACTTTCACCCACATTAAACTTAGCTTTCATTCTTCCAATGTTTGCAATAGTAGCCATTGGCATTTGAGGATTCGCAAGATCACCGATGTTAACATTGATGGAAGTTACAACGCCGGAAATTGGGGAAGTAATTTCAACCGTACTTCTTGCAGCATCAAAATTTGCTTTGGCTACTTCATATAGTGTTTGAACACCATCAAATGTTTGTTGTGATATAGCACCTTCTTTTAAAAGATTTTGCATCCTTTCGTAGTTTTTTTGTGCATTTAAATAAGCAGCTTGAGCTTGATAAAATTGAGATGATGCACCGCCTTTATCTAATTCAAATAAAACATTTCCAGCCTTAACATATTCACCAACTTTTACATTTACCTTCATTATTCGTTCAGGTATTTTTGCTATAATGTTTGCTTGATCTTCACCTTCTAAAGTACCGGAAAAAGTTTTGGATATTGTAATCTCTTTAATCCCAATTAATTGAGCTTCAACGGATACTGTATCTACATAAGTAGTTTTATCAATCGAGGTTGTATCTTCTGGCTTTTCTCCGCAAGCTTGAATTACAATTAATGAAAAAAATATAATTGCAATTGAAAGTAGCTTGATAGGGTTATTAATAATCTGATTCATGTTAAAGTGATTCTCCTGTTTACAAAAATAATTTATACTCTATTTTTAATTTTCTATTCTGCCAAAGCTAGTAAAATAATCCGGATTGGTTCTTCCAAGTATTTGTTCAAGTTCATATTTGGTTACTAAATATGAATACAAAGATTGAATACGATTCAAGCGTGCTTGCTTTAGCGAAAGATCAGTGTTTTGCAACTCGATTTGACTACCAACACCCTCTTTATATCTTACTTTTGCTATTTGGTAAGATCTTTCAGCCACCTCAACATTTCTATTTTGAACATCAATTATGGATTGAACAGTTTTTAAATCTTGAATTTTAGTTTTTACATTTAATAATGTATAGTCTTTGAGTTGTTTAAACTGTTCTTCTGTTTGTTGATAATTAATTGTTGATTGTTGAACGGCATTTTTTGTTCTATTGCCTTTCCAAAGATTCATAGAAAAACTTATACCAACTGTAGCTGAGGAGTAGTTGTTAAAATTCCAATTATCAGATGAACCAGCATAAGCATATTGACCAAATGCGGCAATGTTCGGCCAATAGTCAGAAATATCAAGTTCAACAAAAGCTTCATCAACTTGTTTTTTCAATTCTAAGGTTCTTAATTCATAATTTGATGCAAGTGCTTCATCAAATAATCCATCCTCATTAGAAATATCATAAGGCTGGTATAAAAAATCACCTTGAACATCGATAGCTTCAAGTTGTTCGATACCAAGAACTAATTTTAATCCATCTTTTGCAGTCTTTAAATTATTTTCCATGTTTAGTACTATCGGCCGAATATTTTCAACCATAACTTCTGCTTGAAGTAAATCAAATTCAGAGACCATTCCTTCTTGATAAAAAGCCTTTACATCCTTTAGATTTATCTGGGCATTTTCAAAACTAGCCTTGGTAATTTCTAATGATGATTTTAAAAGTAGTACTCCATAAAATGTTTTCTGAACTGATAAAACGGTTTTTGAAACAGTGCGATTTAAATCCGCCTTTGCTAAATCATAATAAATCTGTGATGCCCCAATTCCTTTAAACACTGCAGAACTAAACAGCGTTTGTGAAAGGGTTAAACTTGTTGAGTAATTATTAGTTTGAGCGAATGACTGTAATACATTTTGCATTGGTTTAAATTTATTCTCATCTCTTGGAAGAACATTTTCATCAAACAGAATTGAGTAGGTTGCATTTTGCAGCAAAGTGCCGAAATCGGGGAACGAAGTTTTTGGTTTCTGCAAAAAATGTGAAAAGTTGCCTGAAAGATCCAAGCTTGGTAATGCATATCCAAAAGCTTCATCCACAGCGGTACCGGCTTTTTTAACATTCATAACGGAGATTGTAATGTCTCTGTTGTTGCTAAGAGCTGTGTTAATTGCTTCATCCAAAGTATAAACTTTAGATTGTGCCGATAAAGAGAGCTGAACTATAAAAACAATTATTATTGATTTGACTATGCTAAAAGGGACTGACTTTTTTTGTTGTGTCATTTAATTCTCTAAATATTTGAACGTAGAAATAAATCTTTAACGAACCATTTATTATTACTTTTTTATATTGAACCTCTGAGGGTTATGATGATCGCTCAAAAAGGTTTTGATTTTTGATTGTCAAATCTAAAGAACAATCACTTAAAAATTATTCCGAATATCACTTTAAATAACCACTGTGATAAAAATCAATGATTGTGGATTAGCAAGGGATATCTGTTCAATGATGATTTCCCATTCCATCTACTGATATGGGTAGTAGCGAATATCAAAATTTACGCTCACCAAAATTTTTAATTTTTTCAAATTAACTAACCAAAACATTTGTTCAATTTGCTTAAGTTTGCAACAGAAAAACCGGAAAAATTATGAACTCAATTTCAAAACAAGAACTTCAATCAATTGTAGGCGCACCAAATTATTTTGATTCCAAAGAAGATAAATTAGTTTATTCATACGATGGCACCCCTGTTTATCAGCAACTTCCTGAGGCCGTATTATTTCCGCAAGATGAAGAACAAATTTCTCAAATATTAAAACTCGCAAATCTGGAAAAATTTAATGTCGTTCCTCGTGGTTCAGGAACAGGGTTAAGCGGCGGTTCGATTCCTGTTGAAAATTCTGTTGTCATTGTACTAACCAGATGGAATAAAATTCTTGAAGTTGATGCGGATAATCTCACGGCTTGGGTTCAACCCGGAGTTGTAACTGGCGCACTACAAAAAGAAGTTGAAAAGATCGGATTGTTTTATCCACCTGATCCGGGAAGTTTAAACGTGTGTACAATTGGCGGTAACGTTGCAAACAATGCAGGTGGATTACGCGGACTTAAATACGGTGTTACAAAAAATTATGTACTTGGTATTGAAATGGTTCTTCCAAACGGTGAACTTCTAAAAACCGGCGGAAAGAATATGAAAGATGTTGCAGGATATAATCTTCGTGATTTTATTATTGGTAGTGAAGGCACAATTGGCATAGTTACAAAAGTTTTACTAAAATTAATTCCTAAGCCATCTCAAGCCATTACTCTTTTAATTTATTTTGATAAACTTGTTGATGCAGGTAAAACCGTTTCAGATATTATTGCTTCACACATAGTTCCTTCTATGATGGAATTTTTAGATAACACGACAATAAATTGTGTTGAAGACTATACACATATTGGTTTACCAAGAAAAAGTGAGGCGATTTTATTAATTGAAGTTGATGGAAGAGGTTCGGAAGTTCAGGAAGATGCTGAGCTGATAAGAAAGATTTCTGTAAAGAATAATGCATCAGCACTTAAAGGTGCAGCTAATGAAGCTGAATCAAATGTTTTAAAGACAGCTAGACGCAGTGCTTTTAGTGCACTTGCAAGGCGAATGCCCACTACAATTTTAGAAGATGCTACTGTTCCCAGGAGTGAACTGCCTGTAATGATTGAAAGAGTTGCTAAAGCTGCAAAGATGTTTGATGTTATGATTGGAAATTTTGGTCATGCTGGTGATGGAAATCTTCATCCAACTTGTTTAACTGATGAACGAGATTCTAAAGCGCTTGAGAGAGTTCATCGAGCTTTTGATTTTATTTTTAATGAAGCTATAAAACTCGGCGGAACAATTACCGGTGAACATGGGACTGGTTTAGCAAAAAAGCATTTTCTTGAGCAAGTTGCTGGACCTGCAGGAGTTGATATGATGAAGAAAATAAAATTAGCTATTGATCACAATAACATTTTAAATCCTGGCAAAATATTTACAATCTCACCAAAGTGTGAAGGACATATGCCGACAAAACGCGAACAGATAAAAGATTTTCATGTCTAAAGAAATAGAGTACAAAGAATTATTAAAAATTCTTCCGCACGATGATATACTCCAACAATGCATTCATTGTGGAATGTGCCTTGCAACTTGTCCAACATATGATATCACGAAATTAGAGCGTTCATCTCCACGAGGTAGAATTAAGATGATAAAATCCGTAGCACGTGGTGAAATGGAAATGAGCAGAATCTTTGCTGATGAAATGAATTTTTGTTTGGATTGTCAGGCCTGTGAGACTGCTTGTCCTGCAGGAGTTAAATATGGCAGTATGGTTGAAACGGCACGTGTTGTTATTGATAACACAGAATATGTTTCAAAGTTTGGTGTTGAAATAAAAAGATTTGCTTTAAGAAAAATTGTTGCATCAAGAAATGGATTAAAGTTTGTTTCCAGATTGTTATGGCTCTATCAAAAAATTGGATTGCAAAAACTTGTTCGATTAAGCAGGATATTAAAATTCTTTTCTAAAAATCTTTCGGAGATAGAAACTCTTTCTCCTGTTATTTCAGATAAGTTTTCTGATACACAAATAAAAGAAATAGAATTACCAAATGGAGAAGTAAAATATAAAACAGCTTTTCATTTTGGCTGCTTGATGAATACAATGTTTGCAGATATTAATATTGATACGATTGATGTGCTTATAGAATGCGGTTGTAAAATTATAACTCCACAAGATCAGGTTTGCTGCGGTTCGCTTATGGGACATAATGGTGATATGGAATTCGCCTTAAAGCTTGCCAGAAAAAATATTGATGCTTTTGATAAACATGATTACGATTATTTGATTTCAAACTCTGCTGGTTGCGGAGCATTTATGAAAGATTATGCCCACTTACTTAAAGATGATCCGGATTATGCAGAAAAAGCAAAACGATTTTCATCTAAAGTAAAAGATGTGATGGAATTCTTCTCAGAAAAGAAACCTGAATTGAAATATGATCTTGAAAATAAGTCTGAGCTGGGTTCTATTACTTATCATGACGCCTGTCATTTAATTCATGCGCAAAAAGTATCAACTCAACCAAGAGAAGTAATAAAATCTTTACCTGGAGTTAGTTATACAGAACTTGAAGAAGCAAGTTGGTGTTGCGGCAGTGCTGGGATTTATAATGTTGTTAGATATGATGATGCTGTGAAGCAGCTTGAAAGAAAAATACATAACATTAAAAACACAAAAGCAAAAATTGTGTTAACAGGAAATCCCGGCTGCATGGGACAAATAAAACATGGTACCCAAAAGTTTAATGTTGATGTTGAAGTACTGCATCCGATTACTTTGATTAATCGAATGCTAAAAACGAATAAGGATAATAATTAATGATTGTCATTACTTCGAAAGCAGGAATCCAATGATTAGATTCTGCATCAAGTGAGGAATGGCAATAAATTTAAGTCCTGGGAATTGTCATTTCGAACGAAGAGAGAAATCTTTCTCTAAAATGTAGACGATTTCTCAGTCTAAGACTCCTTCGAAATGACTTTTAAGATCATTCGATAATTCTCTCATCCCAAATTAAATGATCAAAGGTTTCTCTGCTTCTAATAACTGAATATTTATCACCATCAGCCAAGATTTCTGCAGGACGGCGACGTGCATTATAGTTTGAGCTCATTACCATTCCATAAGCTCCTGCAGACATTACAGCAAGCATTTCTCCTGATTTTGATTGTGTAATTTCTCTATCACGAGCAAAGTAATCTCCGGATTCACAGATGGGACCAACAATATCTGCAATCATTTCATTTCTATTCTCATATTTTTGAACGGGCTGAATGTGATGATAAGCCTGATATATTGAAGGGCGAAGTAGATCGTTCATAGCTGCATCTATTATGATAAAATTTTTATTCCCGTTTCTTTTATTGTAAAGAACTTCTGTGACTAGAATTCCTCCGTTAGCAGTGAGAAATCTTCCGGGTTCAAAAATGATTTCACAATCAAGTTTTTTGAAATGTGGAATTGTTCGTTCGGCAAAATCACTAATTGAAAAGGTTTTTTCGTTATTGTAGCTTACTCCAATTCCTCCACCAACATCAAAGTGCTTTAATTTTAATCCATCTTTTAGAATTTCAAAATAAAGATCTGAAAGTTTCTGTACAGCTTCAACAAATGGATCGATTGAAGTAATTTGGGAACCAATATGCATATCAATTCCCGTGAATTGAATATGCGAAAAATCATTTCTTCTTTTATAAATAGATAAAGCTGTCTTGGAATCGACGCCGAATTTATTACTTGACAATCCCGTTGAGATGTAGGGATGAGTTTTTGCATCCACATCTGGGTTAACTCGAATTGCAACTCGTGCTATTTTATCCATTTCACTTGCAATTTTGTTTATCAACTCAATTTCTTCTTCTGATTCGGCTTTAATCATCAATACATCTTTTTCTAAACCAAGCTTAATTTCATTTTTTGTTTTACCAACGCTTGTAAGTATAACTTTTGAGGGTTCGACTCCTGTTTTAAGTGCACGAAATAATTCACCTTCAGAATTTGCATCTACTCCGCTGCCGAGTTTTACAAAAGTGTTGATCACACTCAAATTAAAATTAGCTTTCATCGCATAGAAAATTTTGTGATTTATTCCACTGAAAGCGTCTTCAAATTCTTTGTACTGTTTGACAAAATGATTTTTGCTGTAAATGTAAAGGGGAGTTTCAAACTCTTTAGCTAAATCATTTACACTTATTTCTTCAACATAAAGTTGATTGTTTTTATAGTTGATATGTTCGTTTTCGAAGTAATTCATATTTCGTTTTGATTGAGTCATGCTAAACTTGTTTCAGCATCTGATGATTAAAATTATTTAGATCTCGAAACAAATCCGGGATGACATAGGTTATTTATATAAATAATACTTTTTAGAAAGTTTTCTAAAATTTTCGACATCTTTATTAAGATAGGGAAGAATATCTTCAACTTTTAAGTTTTGCATAAATAACTCCCTTATTTTGCTTGTTCCTAAAACCTTATCAAACATATCAAAACGTCCTTCGTTTTCAGAAATAATATTTCTACCATAAAGTTCATTTACAGCTTGAGCAAAATAAAATTGAATTGGCATCAAATTTATATTTGTATAATCTGTAATATAAATTTCAACACCATGAAGCATTTTATCCTGCCCAAATCCATAATAAGGTTTGTAAGTTATTGGTCTAAATAATACTCCTTCAAGATTGTACGAATTCATTTTAGTAGAAAGCTCCTCACCATTTATCCATTCAGTTGCAAATGTTTGGAAAGGCGACGTGTATCCAACTCCGATTGAAAGGACGCCGCGTAACTCCCCAAATATTCCTGATGATGGATAATAAAATGGTGAATGTTTATGTGGAATATGTGGAGAAGTTAAAACCCAGGGCAAACCCGTTTTTTCAAAATACATATCACGAGCCCAGCCTTCCATTGGTACCACCTGCAATTTACATTTTACTTTATTTTCTAAAAGTCCTTCTTCATTTAGCAACATTGCAAGTTCACCAACTGTCAGTCCATGCACATAAGGAATTGCAAACTGACTCACAAAAGAATAGTATCCATCTTCAACAACATTTCCTTCAATTCTATTTCCGCCAAGAGGATTTGGACGATCTAAAATTACGATTTCTGTATTGTATTCAGCTGCCGCTTCCATTATTAAACCCATTGTGCTGATATATGTATACGAGCGGCTGCCTATATCCTGAATGTCAAACACCAATACATCAATATCTTTTATCATATCTGCATTTGGTTTTCTGGTGCTGCCGTAAAGTGAGTAAACAGGAAGTTGAGTCGCATCATCTATATAATAATCAACATGTTCGCCAGCCGAGTAATTTCCACGAACACCGTGTTCTGGCCCATATAAGGCGGTTAGATTTACTTCTTTTGCGTCAAATAAAATATCAATTGTTGATTTTAATTTACTATCCACTCCAGTTGGGTTTGTAACGAGACCAACTCTTTTACCTTTTAGTATATCAAAATTTCTATCACGCAAAACTTCTATTCCAGTTTTAATTTTAGAATCAGTTCCAATTTTATCTTGGTTTAGCTCTGCTTCAACCATTTTGAGAAATGAACCATCAGCAAGATATTTATACAAATCTTCTCCAGGACAAACTGTTTGATTTGAATAATCTTTATGTCCCTTAATATCTTTTAGTTCAACGTGATATTTTTGTTTAAGAAATGCTACAAGTTTGGCTAACGATTTTAGTTGAACTTCTTTTATAGTTTGGACTTCATAATTACCAACTACGCAAATTAAGGCATGACCGGTTACATCATAATCAGTATTTGTATCTCCGGGCAAATTTATTGGACGTGCTTCATAAATATTGCCCTTAAGATCGATCATAAAATGGTAGGGAATATCAATCCATTTTTTTTCTGATCTGCTCCAGCTTTGTAGATTGCGAAGATATTGTATCATATCTTTGTTCTCTGCAAATTCTTCTCCACCATGATGGATTGTGATTTTCTTTATTGAATGCTGCAGCGGAGCATTTTTGAGTTCTTGCCATCCCCAATCGGCTCTTGAAATCACCTTTAAATCATTTGGATATTCTAATTCGGAAATGTTTATCAATTGTGAACTTGACGAACAGCCCCAAAGTGTAGCAATTATTAACAATAGAGAAGTAGAAAATAAATTTTTCATTTTGATTCCTTTTCTAAATTAGAATAGGTGTAAACTTTGTATTTATCTGGTCACCGTTATTTAATCCCATGCAGGAAGTATGTGTTTTATTTCTTTCATCAGATGCATCAAAGGTAACACCATCTTTAATATAGATAATCGTCATCGCTTCACGCATCTCATTTGTTTGATTATTGCCAGCACCATGAAATGTTAAGCCCGAATGAAAAGTTGCATCTCCTGCTTTAAGTGGAACAAATATTTTTTCTTTATCAGTTAAAATATTTGGCTGATGAGGATTCTTAAAAATATCAACGTATTCTTTAAGTTCTGGATCATTTGTGTTCGGATAAAAATATAAACATCCTTTTTCAACGGGAACATCTGTTAGAGCAAGCCACATTGTAATTGAAAACTGCGGTTCATTGATGGGCCAATAACTACAGTCCTGATGAGCATCGGTTATTCTTCCACCTGGTTCTTTAAACAATGCCTGATCATGCCAGAGTCTAACGTGGTCAACTTTCATTAAATCTCTTGCAATCCCGGCAATTCTTTTAGCGAATACAAAATTTTTAACTGCAGGAAAATCCCAACATAAAAATCCGCACTGCAGCAATGACTGCTCGTATTGTGATTTATCTTTTAGGTCTCTTTCATCTTTACCTTTTCTTAAAAGCACAGATGACTGAATTATCTTTCGTGCTTCTGGTAAAAAATCATTTCCGATTACATTTTCAATTTTTACAAAACCAAAATTGTTGTAATTTTCTACTATTTCATCATTTATATACAATGATGAGTCCAAAAATTTTCTAAGTGAAGAACTTATCTCGGAGCTGAGTATTTGTTCAGCATTTTCTAAAGAAAGTTCATTGAATCTTATCATAAGAATTTAGTTTATATATAAGTTTGATAATAATTACCATGCAATTTACACCAATAGAATTCTTACTTCAATCGATTTTTGTTTTATCTGCATTATAAAATCAATATTTTAGAAACAGATTTTATAAGTTATTCAATTAAACTTGTTTAAATTTGTACAGAATATTTATTCTAAACTTTAAAAATCCGCATAATTATTTCTTACAACAATTAAAGTTGGCTTATGGAACATTATGGATTCTGGTCTTTATTACCTCCCGTACTTGCAATCATATTTGCAATCAAAACCCGTCAGGTATTTGTTTCACTATTATTTGGTATATGGCTTGGCTGGATTATACTTAGTGACGGAAATTTTTTAACCGGTACAATTGCAACTATTCAAGCACTTGTTGATGTATTTGCCGATGCAAGCAATACAAGGACTATAATGTTCAGTTGTCTTGTTGGTGCATTAATTGCATTTATTCAAAGGTCAGGCGGGGTAGCAGGATTCGTTAACCTTATAAATCGGTTTTTAATTTATTTAGAAAATAAAAATATTGGTGAAAGCCGTAAAATGGTTCAACTTTTGGCCTGGGCAACAGGTACTGCGATATTTGTTGAATCAAGTATAAACACTTTAACAGTTGGAACAGTTTTCAGACCCATATTTGATAGATTAAAAATTCCGCGCGAAAAACTCGCATACATTGGCGATTCAATTTCAGCACCAACTTGTATTTTAATCCCATTGAATGCTTGGGGAGCTTATATAATGGGATTAATTGCTGCACAAGGATTTAGTAATCCTTTAACGATTTTAATTTATGCTTTCCCATTTAATTTTTATCCAATGCTTGCGATGGGAATGGTTCTTTTTATAATACTTTCAGGAAAAGATTTTGGTCCGATGAAAAAAGCAGAAGAGCGGGCAATTAAAGAAGGAAAAGTAATTCGTGATGGAGCAGTGCCATTAATTTCCGCTGATGTAGTTTCAATTGAAAAGAAAGAAAATGTAAAGGAAAGAGCTATTAATATGATTATTCCTATCGCTGTGATGGTAGGTATGATGCCCTTAATGCTTCTCTTTACAGGATGGGGACTAGTAGAAAATATTTCATCATATCCTTGGTATGAACAAATGTTTTTTGCGATTGGAAAGGGGTCAGGTTCAACTTCAGTTCTTTATTCAGTATTAACGGCAATAATTGTTGGTGGAATTCTGTACACTTCACAAAAAATATTTACGTTTGCGGAAACAGTTGAATTAATCTTTAAAGGTATTAGCGGATTAATCCCATTAGCTCTTTTAATGATGCTGGCTTTTGCTATTGGTACGGTTTGTCGAGAGCTAGGGACAGGTATTTATACGGCAGAATTATCAAAGCAGTGGCTCTCTCCGAATTTTGTACCTGTAATCATTTTTCTTGTTGCTTGTTTTATAGCATTTTCAACTGGTACCTCATGGGGAACTTTTGCAATTATGTTAGCAATTGGAATTCCTATGGCACAAACACTGAATGCAAATTTATATTTAACAGTTGCTGCGGCTCTTGGTGGTGGAGTTTTTGGTGATCATTGTTCGCCGATATCTGACACTACTATTATTTCATCTATGGCTTCAGCAAGCGATCATATTGATCATGTTAAAACGCAGTTGCCTTACGCATTAACTGCAGGCGCAATCGCTGCTGTCATGTATTTAATTCTCGGGCTAATTATGCATTAAGTAGTAATGATAGATTTATAATACAATCAAAAAACTTTATCTTATAACACAGTTTAAAAATAATTTATTAGGAAAATATTGTGAAGTATTTAATCGGAATGGACGGCGGGGGAACAAAAACCAAGTGTATCCTAACCGATATAAATTTAAAGCCGGTTTATGAAACAATCGGTGGACCTTCAAATTTCTTGGTTATAGGAACTGAAAAGGTTTCTGAAACAATTCTTAATCTTTTAAATGATTTTACTGTTTCTCAAAAAATTTCATTAAAAGATGTTGAAGCTATTGTTCTTGGTACAACTGGCGGTGGTAGAAGTAATGATGCCGCAACTTTAGAAAAACAGATACTCAAAGATGCAGCACGAAATTCGATTACAATAAATAAACTACATATTGAAAGCGACGCTCGTATTGCCCTTGAAGGTTCATTTTCCGGAAAAGCAGGAAGCATCCTAATTGCAGGTACAGGTTCGATTATGTTTGGAAAAGATGATGCAGGAGAAGTCCATCGTGTTGGTGGATTTGGAAGATACATTGGTGATGAAGGCAGTGGTTATAGAATTGGGAGAAAAGGTTTAAACGCCGTTGCAAGATTTCTGGATGGCAGAGCTAAATCGACTAAAATTGGTGATCTTCTTGAACAGGAATTTTCAATTTCTGACTCAGAACAACTAATTACAGAAGTATATAGAAATAATTTTAACATTCCTGCTGTTGCTCCTATTGTTTTTGAAGCCGCGGAAAGCGGTGATGTAACGGCACAAAGAATTCTTGAAGATGAAGCTGATGAACTTCTTCTTCACATCTCAGCTATGAAAATAAAATTAAATGTAGAACTATTAAAAGTTTCGTTAATTGGCAGTATTCTTACAACACCAAATTATTTTTCATATCTATTTAACGAAAAAGTTGTAAGACGTTTTGGAGATGTAAAAATTATGGAAGCTGAACATTCACCAGAGTTTGGTGCTGCGTTAATGGCAAAACAATTATAAACCGAACGTCATCGTGAAGGAATCCGAATAGGATGACTGAAGCAATCTCTAGTTCAACAGATTGCCTCGCTCGAAGACTCGTTCACAATGACAAGAAAATTAATTAGGAGTTTTATGTCAGATCAAAAAGTAACTAGCAGAAATCCTTGGGCTTGGATTCCAACACTATATTTTACACAAGGTATTCCTTATGTAATGGTAATGTCTGTTTCGGTAATGATGTATAAGAATCTTGGGGTATCTAATACGGATATTGCTTTTTTTACAAGTCTGCTGTACTTCCCATGGTTTTTAAAATTTGCATGGGGACCATTCGTTGATATGTTCAAAACTAAAAGATTCTGGACAGTTACAATGCAGTTTATTGTTGCAGTTGGTCTGTTCGGAATTGCTTTAAGTCTGCATACTTCAATTTACTGGCAATTAACTTTAATTGTATTTGCACTAATGGCATTTGCTTCTGCTACGCACGATATCGCAGCTGATGGTTTTTATATGTTAAGTTTAGATCAATCCAAGCAGGCTGCTTTTGTCGGTGTGAGATCAACCTTTTATCGAATCGCAACAATTGTTGGTTCAGGAGTTCTTGTTGTAATTGCCGGACAATTAGCTCCAAGTATGGGATTTAAAGGCGCATGGTCTGTAGTATTTATAATTAGTGCTGTAATGTTTCTGTTATTTTTTCTATATCATAAAATTATTCTTCCTTATCCTCAAGATGATCAGGGAACGTTAAAAGGTAAAAAATTAAGTGGCTCTCAAGTCTTATTGTTAGGTGGAGGCTTTGTTCTCTTTGCATTGGTTGTTTATTTAGCTTTTTCAGTGCTCGGATTTTTGCTATCATTATTTGGGGTTGGCTCACCCTGGAATACAATTGCTACAACAATTCTCTTAGTAGTTATTCTTGTAATTCTGTTTAGAACATTTGTTGCTACCTTTGTAGAGAAGTTTGAAAAATCAGATAATAAAAATGAAACGTTGCTTCCATTCATAGAATTTCTTAAAGCGTTTGTAATTTTTATGCAGAAAAAAGATATCTGGAACATTCTTGGATTTCTTCTCTTCTTTAGATTTGCAGAAGCTCAGCTTGTTAAACTTGTTCAGCCATTTTTACTTGATCCGATAAATAAAGGCGGACTTGGTTTAACGACTTCAGAAGTTGGAATTGTTTATGGAACGATTGGGATAATTGCATTAACAGCAGGTGGTTTAATAGGTGGGTATGTTATCTCTAGACAAGGATTAAAATGGTGGTTGTGGCCGATGGTTATAATAATGCACACACCGGATCTTGCCTTTGTTTATCTCTCACATTATCAACCTACAAATTTTGTTTTAATTAATTTGGCTGTTGCTGCAGAGCAATTCGGTTATGGATTTGGTTTTACTGCTTACATGATGTTTATGATTATGGTTTCTCAAGGAGAACATAAGACTGCGCATTATGCTATTTGTACTGGAATAATGGCTCTAGGGATGATGCTACCAGGAATGTTTTCGGGTGCATTGCAAGAAATGATCGGTTATCCAAGATTTTTTGAATGGGTTCTTATATCAACAATTCCCGGATTTATTGTTGCAGGTTTAGTTAAGATTGATCCTGATTTTGGGAAGAAAAAAGAAGAGCCGGCTAAGACTTAAAAAGAAATTTATTTTTTATGATTTATTTTTCTAGTCAAGGGAGAAAAGAAAATGAAATATTTTATCTACTCAGTTATTTTATTCATAGGAGTGATCTCAATTAATATGATCTCTCAAACAATAAATAATGATAATCCATTCTTTAAAGAATACACAACTCCATTTCAAACACCACCTTTTGATCAAATAAAATTAGAACATTATCTGCCGGCATTTGAAGAAGGAATAAAGATTAAACGAGCAGAGTTGGATGTAATTATTAATAATTCTGAGAAACCTACTTTTGAAAATACAATTGCTGCCATAGAAAAAAGTGGTAAGCTATTAACTAAAGTATCTCGTGTCTTTTTTAATATCAGCGGTTCGAATGGGAATGATGAAACTCAGAAGATAGCCGAAACTATCACACCAGAACTTTCCAAACTCAACAATGATATTTATTTAAATGAAAAGTTGTTTCAGAAAATAAAGATAATTAATGATGAAAAAGACAAACTCAATCTTACCAATGAACAATTGAAAGTGCTGGACAATTATTATACTGACTTTGTTCGTAATGGAATCGGACTTGACGAAGACAAGAAAACCAGACTAAAAAAAATTAATGAAGAACTTAGCATGTTAAGCCTAAAGTTTGGTGATAATCTTCGCAAAGAAACTAATGCAATTGGATTAGTAATTGATAATAAGAATGACTTAATCGGACTTCCTGATGCAGCAATTCAAGGTGCTTCGGAACTTGCAAAACAAAACGGTTTGGAAGGGAAGTGGGCATTCAATCTGCAGAGACCAAGCTTTACTCCATTTTTACAATACTCTGAGAAAAGAGAATTGCGAGAAAAACTTTATAAGGCATATTTAACTCGCGGAAATAACAACAATGAATTTGATAATAAAGAAATTATAAAGAAAATTATTGCTCTGCGTAATGAAAAAGTAAATCTGCTTGGTTATAAAACTTATGCGGATTTTAAGCTAGAAAAGAATATGGCTAAGACTCCTGAAACAGTTAATAAGTTTTTAGCAGATTTATGGAAGCCTGCGTTAGAACAATCCAAAGAAGAAGTTGCTGAAATGCAAAAGCTAATTGATGCAGAAGGTGGCAACTTTAAATTAGCTGGCTGGGATTGGTGGTATTATTCAGAAAAAGTTAAAAAAGAAAAATATGCACTCGATGAAGAAATGCTTCGCCCATATTTCCAGATGGAAAATGTTCGCAAAGGTGCGTTTGATGTTGCGAGTAAATTATTCGGAATTCAGTTTGTAAAACGAAATGATATTTCTGTTTACCAACCTGATGTTGAAGTTTATGAAGTTAAAGAAAATGATGGAACACACATTGGAATTCTTTACACTGATTATTATCCAAGAAATGGTAAACGTGCCGGCGCCTGGATGAGTTATTTCCGTGGTCAATCAAATATTGATGACGAATTTATATCTCCGCTTGTCGTAAATGTTGGAAATTTTTCAAAACCAACTGAAGGCAAACCTGCACTTCTTAGTTTTGATGAAGTTAATACTTTGTTCCATGAGTTTGGTCACGGATTAAATGGATTGTTTGGTAAGTCTGTATATCCCGGTGCAAAAAGGTCACCAGTTGATTTTGTAGAACTTCCTTCGCAGATAATGGAAAATTGGGCATCTCATCCGGATGTTTTAAAAATGTATGCTAAACATTATCAGACAGGTGAACCAATTCCTGATGAACTGATACAAAAGATTATCAACTCTCAGTACTTTAATAAAGGATTTGAAACTGTTGAATACTTAGCCGCCTCAATCCTTGATATGAGTTGGCATATGTTGAATGATGTTTCAAATATTGATGTAATAAAATTTGAAGAAATGAGTTTAAATAAAGTTGGATTAATTCCTGAAGTTGCTTCACGATATCAAAGTACGAACTTCAATCATATTTTTGGTGGTGATGGATATTCTGCCGGTTATTATGGTTATATGTGGTCGGGAGTTTTAGATAGCGATGCTTTCGGTGCATTCTTGGAAAATGGTTTGTTTGATAAAACCACAGCAGAAAGTTTTAGAAGAAACATCTTAGAAAAAAGTGGGAGTGATGATCCTATGAATCTTTATGTAAAATTCAGAGGACGTGAACCAAAACCTGATGCTCTAATTCAAAGGTTGGGATTTAATAATTAATCTTATTTGGGATCAGACAATTTAGAGATGACATCTTTTTATTAATGATGTCATCTCTGATTAATAATATTATCAAAGCAGAATCATTTTCTTTGTTTGAACATACTCACCCACTCTTATCTGATAATAGTAAACTCCACTTGAAAGAGCATTTGCATTAAATTCCACTTCATAACTTCCCTTAGGTTTGTATTAGTTATCTAATCTGCAAACATTTATAAAAATTGTTCTCCAAAATTCTTTCAATCCCATTCTTACCAACAGAAGTTAAAATTCTTTTAGCACGAATGAATCCACTTTTTCTGTAATCGCTGTAATAAGGTTTTTCAGGATTGAAGCTATTTATTTTAACTCTTCCGGCTGCATGAATGAAATCTCCATCGCCAATATATATTGCAACGTGAGTAATTCTTTCTTTCCTGTTTTCATCCGCTTTACGTCCGAAGAAAAGTAAATCACCGGCTTGTAAATTTTTCCATCCATTTTCTGTGTTTATTAATTCGCCAGTATTTACTTGTTGGGAAGCATCACGTTGGAGAATAATTCCGTTTAAGAAGTAAACAGTCTTTGTAAAACCGCTGCAATCCATTCCCTTTGTAGATGTACCGCCCCATAAATATGGAATACCCATAAATCGATACGCAGTTTTTAAAATTGTTTCTCCAGTTGGATTAAGTGAACTATACCAATTATTAAATAATTTTGCTTCATCTTTTTTTATGTAAGCAACTCTGCCATCCGGATAACTAACGAAGTAGAAATTAGATTCTTCACCCATAATCTTTAATAAGTTACCTGCAACAAGATCAGAAACAGTTTGGGAATTCATATCAGCATCTGAAAACGAAAAACCATATTCCTTTGTGTATATAATCTTTGGTGATGATTTCCATTCACTCAATTGATCTTGAGTCATAAACGTGAATCCATCATCATCCAGCCACGCTATGTAATTATCAGGAGTTTGTACTAGGTAATATCCATCTTCACCTTTCTTTAGAATCTTAATTGGAGTTCCTAAAATACATTGTGTTGCCAGTTCGGCAGGGTGATCAGGTTTAGAACGGATATTTGCCACAGAAAGATTGATTACGCCAAATTTCTTTTCACCTAGCTTTTCCGATGGTAATAACTCAATTTGTTTTTCAAATTTAATATCGGCGTCATCCATCAGCTTTATAAATTCAAACTCCGCTTGATCAATATTTGTTTCGCCTTTAATAATAATTTTATTTTCAGACTCAGTTGCCTCTAAATTGAAAACTGCAGTTCGCTTATCAGGTGCATATTTTTCTTTTACAGTTTGAATAATTGAATTTACTTTTTCCATTTTATTAATTTCTTGTGAATAGTTGTGAACTGATAAAAAAATTACTACAAAAAAGATGAGCAATAGTTTCATTGATAATCCTGACTAAAGATGAATGAAAACATTTTCCCAAATATAAAAAAGGCATCCTTAAAAGGATGCCTTAAGTACAAAATTATTTTGGATTATCTTAAAAGAATCATTTTTTTAGTTTGATTAAAATTATTCGTTTTTAGAGTATAGAAATACACTCCACTTGAAAGACTGCTTCCATCGAAATTATAATTGTAATTACCCTGGGACAATTCTCTATTTACAACTGTTGTTACTTCTATTCCGAGAATATTATATACCTTCAACTCAACATAAGAGAGTTCAGGTAAACTGAATGAAATTATTGTTGCTGGATTAAATGGATTGGGGTAGTTTTGATGTAAACTATAGTTATTTGGCAAATATAATAAAGTATTAACAGATGTTAATGGCTCCAGTTTTATATCTCCATAAAATAGAGTATCAGGGCCATAAGGTTGAGAGGCTCTATTACCAGCCACAGCAACTATCTGTTTGGTTCGACTAATAAAATAATCCTGTCTTGTATCTGTTCTTACCATAAGCCCGCCAAAATAATTTTTCAAATTATCTGGAATCTCGATAGGGTCTGTCCAATTTAAACCATCATAGCTAAAGGTAACATGTAACTTTGTAATTATATTTTTAGTCCATAAATACATTGTCAATATTTTCTGACTAGTACAATGCAGGGTGAAGTAATTTAATGTATCTGTTGCTGGGAGATTTATATTTGCATTTTGCGGTGTTCCCAAATTTTTTGATACTCTTAATTCTGGCAAGTTTGACGAATTATTATAGAAATAAACAACGTAGGAATTATAATCGGGATCTAAAACAGCATCATATCTGTTCCAGGCAACTGCAATATTGTCTGACAATTGAACAGGGGATCCCCATCCTGATCCATTATTCAAAAGATAAAAAAGCTTTGGACCATCTGATTTATTTCGAGCTGCTATCAAGCAAAGTTTTCCGGAACTATCAGCAAGAATTATATATTTATCATAAATACCTCTATCGATTCCGGCATCTGTAAATTCTACAATTGTAGAGCGTGGGCTCCATGTATCACTGGAAGAATACCGAACCCATTCCCAAGCTTCTCCACCTTGAAGATTCCAACCGTATCTGTTTGCAAAAAGATGGACATCGTTATTCGAATCAACATAAATGTTTTCTATAATAGGTCCATAGTTGCCTGAACTGTGTAATTCTACTTGTTCTACCGCCCAGGAACCGGTTTTATTATTTATACAATAGAGGTCATAATAAAATTCTTGACCAAAATTTATACCTGTAGGATTTGAATAGTTATATAAAGAATGGGCAGTTAAGCCGATGAATACTTTTCCATTAAGATCTAAGGCTAAACTTGCATTACGAATATCCCCCTCGTGTCCGGTTATAATTTGTTCTTTCTGCCACGTTTGTCCATCGTCTGTGGATTTGAAATAATACAATTCATAGTTATCTACATAAGCCACATGCAAGATCCCATCAACATCTTCAATAAAAGAATTTATTGCCCAGTGACTAAAACTTGTAAAGTAACCTGTATAAAAAGTTTCACCTACATCAATATCTGCGGTGTTGTATTCTATACTATCCGGTAAAGATTGAGATTGGACATCAATGCAGAACAAAGAAATTAATAATAAAATTATTAATTGTGCAGAAGTAAATTTTCTTCTCATCTTGTTTCTCCTCTGTATGTGATTTTAATTATTGAAAGTAGAATTGGGGTTTTTGGCTCAAAAAACATACCCTTTTTGATAAAGGGAAAGAAAAGGATAGAGAAATTATTAGCAATAGGGGAAATCAGTTTTTCACCTAAAAGAATATTGAAGTTTTGTTTGAATATTAGCTATTTAAACTTACAATATCTTTTTAAAACAGCCTTACACTAATGTTAATTATTGATAATCGAAAAATAAAATTAATAACTTCCGCAGTATCTTTTTGATATACATGTTTCAATACTGACAGAAAAAATTGTAAGTTTTTAGAATTACCATATGAGTTTGTATTCAGAAAATCACTTCGACTCAATATATTTGACTTCCATATGATAATCCCATTTATCAAAATAAAGATTACCACCACGCCACTCCAATTCACCGCGCTGAAAATCAACTGTTTCACTTCTTGGAAATACTTTTGCTGGGAACAACGGTTTAGAGTAATCATCATTTACAATTAAATGATATGCATCAATGCTTCCAAGAAAGAAATATTTTTCATCCTCTTGTTCTGATTCAACTAATCCAAATGATTGATCTGCAGGAACCCAGCCATATCCCTCAAAATAAACCTCGCACCAATCATGCAGATTTACTTCTCCGGGATGTAGCATCCACCCGCTTTGCCATTTTGCAGGAATGCCATTATATCTGCATAAAGTCATAAATAGTAAAGTTTTAATTCCGCAATCACCATGTTTGTTTGTTAAACAATAATCAGAAATATTTTCTATCGTAGAATATTCTCTTGCACCTGCCCAGGGAATGTTATTAGAAATCCACGTAAATATTTTTTTTGAAATCAAGTAAGGATTTTTTTCATCACCAACAATTTCTTTTGAAAGATCTTTGATCTTATCAGTAAAGATTATGTGCGGGGCATTTTCTCTAGTATGATTTTTATAGAGTCCGGATTCTTTATTATAGGGTTTAATTAGTTCGGGCAAAATTGAATTTACTTCATTGTAGTTTGTTACTTCAAGCACTATATTAAAAATTGTTGGTTGATCTTTTATTGCTGGTCTTTGCATAAACAAAGTTCTCTGAGGATTGTCATTACTTGCAATAACATATTCATCATTATTAACTGCTAACAATTTTATATCAACTTGTCTTTGATGACCTTCACGAGGGAAGGGAAGCCAGCATTTAATAATTTCACCATCGGGGACTGCATTTGCATCAACTGTAACTGTGTAGTTTAAATTAAATGTTACAGGTTTAACTAAACTTTCTTGTCCGTTTGCTGATTCATCCAAAACTTTCGGAATGTAGTCTTCCAGAAAAGCATCAAGCGGATCTTTCTGAAATCCATCAACTAGTTCTTTTTGATTTTTTGCTTCTTTGTTTATTCTAAAGAGATTTGATGCAGCGCGAGAGAAATACCATTTCTTACCATCAATAATTTTAAACTCAAGCGAACCATCTTTTTCCCATTTCTCTAAATCATTTTCCTGAGCATCCGGATAGTATTTATTTACAATTTTTAAAACATCTTCAGCAGTCTTATTAAAATCTTTACTGATTCTATCCAATCTTTCTTTCTCAAACTGAAGTTCAAAAATTTCTTCAGAGCTAATTTGATTTGATTTTAATTTTTCATCAATCAATTTAGATGCTTTCTTAAATTCACCCGATTGGACAAGTAGATTTACATCATTAAAATTGGTTTGAGCAGTGATTATAGTTGTAAGCATAATAAATAAGATAATTAATTTCATAAACAATCCTTTCGAATGAAAAGTCATCCTGAATTTGTTTCAGTATTTTAACTGAACTAAAAAAAATTAGCAATAAGTTTTGAATGACACTACAAAAATAGCAAAGCTTTTCTCTTTATTCACCAAACTTTACTTATTTTTGTTTAACAAATTTAAACTTCTAATGGAAATATTATGAAATCTTCCGAACGATTACTTTCGCTTGATGTATTCAGGGGCATAACAATAATGGGAATGATACTTGTTAATAATCCCGGAACATGGAGCGCAATTTATCCACCACTTGAGCATGCAAAATGGAATGGATGCACTCCAACAGATTTAATCTTTCCATTTTTTCTTTTTATAGTCGGTGTTGCTATATCATATTCTCTAAGCAAAAGAAAAGCTCAGGGTGGGGATATGAAAAGTCTTTATCTAAATATTTTTAGAAGGACATTTATACTTTTTGGTTTAGGATTAATTTTATCAAGCTTTCCATTCGGATTGTTATTCGGACATCAATTTTCTTTTGGTACACTTCGTATTCCCGGTGTGTTGCAAAGAATTGCAATTGTTTATATGATTTCATCAATTCTTTTTCTTGCCACAAATACAAAATTCCAATACTGGTTTACAGGAACTATCTTAGTTGTGTATGCAATGTTGATGAGTTTTATTCCTGTTCCCGGCATTGGCCACGCTAATTTTGAACCGACTACAAACCTCTCAGCATGGTTAGATCAATTAATTCTTGGAAGTCATATTTGGTCAGGCAGTAAGTTTTGGGATCCGGAAGGAATTTTATCAACTCTTCCGGCAATCGGTTCTGCTATGCTTGGAATCTTTACAGGAAATTGGTTAAGAAGTGATAAAGATCAAACGACAAAAACTGTTTGGCTTTTTGTTTGGGGTTCAATTTTAATGGTTGCCGGCTGGATTTGGGATGGCTGGTTTCCAATCAACAAAAACCTCTGGACAAGTTCTTATGTACTTTACACTGCAGGATTAGCATTAAATTTTCTAGCATTTTGTTATTGGTTTATCGATGTAAAAAAAATTACCTGGTGGATAAAACCATTTCAAGTTTATGGAATGAATGCAATTACAGTTTTCTTTCTTTCCGGAATTGTTGGAAGAATAATGTATATGGTTAAATGGGAAAATGCTGAAGGAACAGTAATTACAATAAAAGATTATTTATTTCAAACATTTTTTCTATCGTGGATGCAGCCAATAAATGCATCTTTAGCATGGGCTGTAATGTACATTTTAGTTTGGCTCGGACTGATGTGGATTTTATATGCAAAGAAAATATTTATAAAGGTTTAAATAAATGAAACAAATAATATTAATTTTTTTATATGCAACAATGATGTTCTCACAGCAAAAGCCGCCTAATACTGTAAAGTATGTTGATCTTAAAAAATATGTTGGTTTGTGGTATGAGATTGCAAAAATTCCGAACAGTTTTCAGGATCAATGCATTAAAGGTACAACTGCAAAATATGCGTTAAATGAAGATGGGGAAATTTCTGTTAAAAACTCTTGTATTGATGAAGACGGCGAAATAGATGAGGCTAAAGGAGTTGTTCGGATTGTTGATAAAAAAACAAATGCAAAACTTGAAGTCAGCTTTGTCAGTTTTCTTGGCTGGAGACCATTTTGGGGAGACTATTGGATAATTGGACTCGATGAAAACTATCAATGGGCAATTGTTGGAACTCCAAATAGAAAGTATGGCTGGGTTCTTAGCAGAACCCCAAAATTAGAAAATGAAACGATGGATAAAATATTTCAAATTTTAAAAGACCAAGGTTATAATAAAAAAGATTTTGTGATATCCCCTCAATAATTATTATTAAAAAAAAATTAAAGTCACCTAACAGTTTGTTTCAATGTGTTTCATTTGAAACAAACTGATCCCTAATTATTTCTTCATAATTAAAATCGTTTTCTTACTATTGATAAGAACAATGAACAATATGTTCCATATTTGTTAAAGAAAATGCTTGTTATACACAAAAATTAGTGGCACAAAGGTTGAACGACCCAAAGCACTATTAAATTTAATGTAAACAAGGAAAATGAGATGAAAAAGCTTCTTTTACTTTTAATTATTCCACTTTTTTCACTTTTCATTGGCTGTTCTGATGATAAAGATGAATCTCAGCCGACTGATCCAACAAACAAAAGCGTTGCATCTTGCGAAGGATGCCATACAAATTATGCTCACTTAAAGGAAGTTTATACACCCGATCCTCCACATTCCGGTGGCGGTGGATGCGGTGGAGAAACACCTGTTATTGAACCTTATGATAGGGTTTTTATGGGTGGAACCGGATATGAGGATTTTAAAAGTGATGTTCACGGAAAAATTCCTTGTACAGCATGCCATAACGGAGTTGATAAAACTGCAGATAAAACAGTTGCACACTCCGGTGATTTTATGAAAAAACCGACCAGTGATGCTATTAATAAATGCGGAAGTTGTCATGCTGATATCGCAAGTAAATCTGTAAATAATATTCATCAAGGTTGGGGACAAAAAAGTATGGTTTGCTTACGCGCTGGTGTAGGCAATGTGCCAAACGGGTTTGATGCGCTTAGCCAGGCTATGAAAGATGGATATAATGTTAATTGCGGTAAATGCCATGCAACTTGTGGTGATTGCCATGTTAATCGTCCGATAGCAGGCGGCGGTGGATTATATAAATCACATAGTTTCTTTAAATCCCCAAATATGGTTGATCATTGTACAACTTGTCACGTAAGCCGCGGTGGACACGCTTATTTTGGTGTAGGGGCAGGAACTGTTCCCGATGTTCATCTAACAGGTGCAGGATATACTTGTATGAATTGTCACAATAAACACGAAATTCATGGTGATGGAAATTTATATGATCAACGATATAAATACCCTGAATTACCGAAATGTACAAACTGTCATACAAATATTAATAATTCAAATCCTTTCCATACAAAACATATTTCTACATTTAGTTGTAATACTTGCCACTCACAGGATTATAACAATTGCGGAAGCTGCCATATTGGTAGCGAAGAGGGTGCAAGAATTCATTCTTATCAAGGATATAAGATAGGTATGAATCCTATTAAGGATACAAAATCACAATTTAATTTTGCGTTGCTAAGACAATCATTAATGGCGCCGGATAGCTGGCAGGATTATGGTATTCCAAATCTTGTGAACTTTGATGTAAGACCTACTTACAAATACACGACACCACACAATATTATCAAAATAACTACTCGTACAGGTTATAAAGATACTAATGGAAATTGGGTAGCATACACAAACTGTGCTGAAGGTTGCCACATTAAAAAGAATCCTGATGGAACTTTTACAAACAAAGAACTTTACTTGTTTGATTCTGATTGTTTGCCCTGGGAAAAACCAGCAAACACAGGAATTGTAGTTGATGGAAAGCTGCCGGCAAGCTGGCAAGCAAATTAGGAAATAATAAACAATACACTTAAACAAAACTTAAGGAGATCTAGAAAATGAAAGACAGAAAACTTTTTAATCTGCTGTATTTATTAATTGCAGCATCAATAATGTTTTTTAATGTTGGATGTAGTAAAGATGAAGATCCAGTTACCCCACCAGTTACCATTAATGAGAGTGATGTACTTGTACAATATTTAGAAGCAAATGGTGATTTTATCAATACATCTGCACCTGCAATGATTACAGCTACAGATGTTAATGCATTATTAAATGATCCTACCGTAGCTATACTTGATATTAGAAGTGCAACAGATTATGCAACTGGACATATTCAAGGTGCGGTTAATGTTACTATTGCTGATATACTTAATTACTATAGAACAAATAATTTAGCGGCAAAAACAAAAGTTGTTGTAACTTGCTACACAGGTCAGTCTGCTGGATTTGCAGTAGCAGTATTAAGATTAGCAGGATATTCAAATGTATATGATCTTAAATGGGGAATGTGCAGTTGGGCTTATCCAGATAGATGGAATAATACAAAAACAAATGGTCAAAACAATCCAATCACTATTCAAACTACTGCAAATGTAAAAAACGGTGCTGGTAATCTACCAACTTTAACTACTGGAAAAACCACAGGAGATGAGATTTTAAAAAGCAGATTGAACCCTACTTGCAACTGAAGGTTTTGGGCCTGCAAGTATTGATAGGACCGCTCTATATGCTAACAGATCAAATTATTATATAGTAAATTACTGGAGTGAGGCAGATTACACTATTGGACACATTGAAGGTGCAATTCAGTATACTCCTAAAGTAGCATTTAAACTTGCCAATGATCTAAAAACATTGCCTACAGATAAAATAATTGTTGTTTATTGTTATACTGGTCAAACTTCATCATTTATGGCTACATATTTAAGAGCTTTAGGTTATGATGCAAAGTCTTTGTCTTATGGAGCTAACAACTTATTCTATGATACTATGCCTGGTACAAAATGGGTTGATACAGAATGTAAAAACTTCCCAGTTGTTCAATAATTTTTTATTTATTTTAATATGCCTGAGGAGTTATTTATCTTCAGGCATATTTATTAAAAAGTGATTGAAGTTATTATGAGTGAAATGCTTGCAAATCAATATTTTATGGTAAGAAGATTTTTAGATGCAGAAACTGCATTTGAAAATGTTCTAGCTAATGATCCGTCAAACAGGTTGGCAAGAAAGAAGATGATAATTTGTTTAGTGCATAACAGAAAAATTAAAAAAGCTCTGGATTTGTTTTATAAAGTCATAAGCGAAGACATAACTATAATTACAAGCACAAACATTAGCGATGACGATTGTCCGTGTCCTGAAATCATCTCCAAATTTGAAAGTATAAGCGAACCAGAATTATCATTCCAATCCAAGTTAGAAATACTTGGTATGCTTTGGCTTTACTGCGATTACTATAAATCAATTCAGCAATTTGAAAAACTAAAAGAATTTAATCCGAAAGAACCGATCTACTCCAACATCCTAAAAGTTTATAAAGATTTCGTGATTTCAAAAATCAGTTAGCACTATTAGTTTATAAAAATTACCGCTCCAGGTCCCAACGGCAACTCCAATAAAAACCAAACTATAAAGAGCACAATCCAAATAATAAAAAAAGTAATTGTATAAGGGATCATTGTTGCAATCAAAGTTCCAATTCCAGTTTTCGGGTCATACTTACCTACAAATGCAATTATTAAGGCAAAGTAAGACATCATTGGTGAAATTATATTTGTTGTACTATCTCCAACTCTGTAAGCTGCCTGCACAACTTCCGGCGAGTAACCAAGCAACATGAACATTGGAATAAAAACCGGAGCCATTACAGCCCATTTAGCCGATGCACTTCCTATAAATAAATTTATAATTGCAGAAATTATTATAAATGCAATCAAAAGCGGAATAGGACCTAGTCCGGAAGATTTTAAAAGATTTGCACCTTCAACTGCTACAATCATTCCAAGATTTGTCCAATTAAAAAATGCAACAAACTGTGCGGCAAAAAAAACAAGAACAATGTAAGAGCCTAAAGTCTCCATCGATTTATTCATCCCTTTAATAACATCGTTATCGCTTTTAATTGTTTTCGCACCGATTCCATAAGCAATTCCTGATATTACTCCTCCAAAAAATATAAACGAAACAATGCCGCTTAAGAAAGGTGATTTAAGAATGCTGAACGTTTTTGGATCTCTCAAAAATCCGTTTTCAGGAATTATACCCAAAGCAATAATTATACTAAAAACTAAAACAGCAATCCCTGCATACCACAAACCTTTTTTCTCATCTTTGGATAATGGTTTTATCTCATCAGCTTTTTCTGATCCTTGATAAGTACCCAAACGAGGAATGACTATTTTTTCTGTAACCCAGGTACCTGCTGCCGCAATAAAAAATGTTGAAACAAACATAAAGTAATAATTTGCTGCTGCGTTTACTTCATATGCTGGATTTATAATATGTGCCGCTTCTTGTGTAAGCCCAGCAAGTAATGGATCAATTGTTCCAAGAAGAAGATTTGCACTATAACCACCAGAAACTCCCGCAAAAGCTGCTGCTAATCCAGCGATTGGATGTCTTCCTACAGCAAGAAATATTATTGCAGAAAGGGGAACAAGCAAAACATATCCAATTTCACTTGCTGTGTTCGATAGAATTCCTGCAAATACAATTACAAATGTTAAAAGATTTTTTGGAGCTTTTATTACAAGCAATCGTAAAACTGTGCCAATTAAACCGCTGTGTTCTGCAACCGCAATTCCTAGCAGTGAAACAAGCACCGTTCCCAATGGAGCAAAATTTGTAAAGTTAGTTATTAGATTCAAAATAATCCTATGCAGTCCATCAACAGAAATTAAACTCACGGGCTTAATCTCAAGTCCGGTACCCGGATGAATAACTGAAAAATTAAACAAACTAACTACCCACGAAAGCACAATTACACCAAAAGCAAATAATGCAAAAAGCGTTGTTGGATTTGGAAGTTTATTTCCTACATTTTCGATTATTTTTAAAAATTTTTCTACCACTTTATTGGATTTGGCAGTGTCTGTTGTCATATTTTTTCCTTGGATTATTTTAGAATGGTAACAAACAAATCTGATGATTTATTCCAATATATAAAAAATATTTTTATATATATTTTACAATCGCAAATGTTTTGTCAGACAGGTAACTCTTGTTAGTTCTAGTGAGATAATATTTGAGTAATTAATTTTCCAACACAAAGATTGGAAAGAAAACCGGTTAAGCACGTAATGTGGGAAAAAAATTATTCCGAAGATTTGATTAATTTTACCTTTCCATCAAAATCAGTTGTGATTATTTGATGATTGTTAATTGGAGTAACTGTGTTTACAAATCCATTAGAAATCTTGTGCTGCCAAATTATTTTACCAGATTCGGAATCGAGAGAGTAAATCATCCCATTTTTTGTTGGATAAAAAATTACACCATCTTTTTCTACAATTTGAGCAGAGCTTATATCATAACCGAATCCACAATTTGTAACCCACAATGGTTCTTTTAATTTTTCTGAAACTGGGAGAGCAAGAATAGAATCATTCATCGTACGTATAAAAAGTTTTTCTCCATCTTCAGATAACCCAACAGTTTCTCTAACTTTATATTTTGCAGTTCTCCAAAGCTGATTACCGGTTTCAATATTAATTGCAGTTAATTTTCTATCCGGTGCAGCAAAAAATACAATTCCATCTGATGCAACTGACCAGCAAGCAGCAGGGGAGTAAAATGTTCCGTTGCGATCACTTTTCCATTTCCAGATAAGCTTGCCTGTTTCAGCATCAAGACAATAAAAATGTTCATCCCAAGCACCAAATAAAATCTTATCATCGTAAAAAGCCGGTTTAGTTTCTATAAATCCGTTTAGACTTTTAAACTCCCAAATTAATTTTCCGGATTCTAAATCGATGGCTCTAAATATTTTATCACTTCCGCCAATGTAAACAACATCATCTTCAATGGTCGGGCTACCGAGAACTGCGGCGTTTGTTTTGTATTTCCAAATCAAGGTCCCATTTTTTGCATTCAAACAATAGATTGAACTATCCGCACTTCCAAAAACAACATAATTACATTTAACTGCTGATGTTGAGTAAATATCATTTTGCGATTTGAATTTCCAGTTGACAGAACCGTTTAACAAACTTAATGAGTAAAAATATCCTGAAGCATCGCCAATAAAAACGGAATTATTTTTTATAACAGCAGAAGAGCCAATCGTATAACCAGAATTAAATTCCCAAACAGTTTTTACGTTAGGATATTTTTCGTTTATAGAATAATCCGGACGAGATTGTTCAGTAATTAGTGCCTCATAGTTTCTTTGTTGCAATTTTAATGAATGCCAAAGTGTTGTTGATATGTTTGGAGTTCGCTCAGAAAAATAAATCGAATCGTTTTTAATTTCTGCAATTGTGTATCCGCCGATTTTTTCGTTTGCTCTTAGGTTTGATCTGCCCATTATCCCTTTAATTGATTCGAAATCATAAATTTTGTTTCTGTGTCCATGTCCAAATAGCGCAACTTGAGTGTTTATATTTTTTAAACGATCTAACATTTCATACCAATTATCAATCTCTTCATTAAGAGGATAGTGAGTAATAAAAATTATTGGTTGGTTTGAATTGGGTAAAGAAACGATCAATGAATCAAACCAGCGTAAATCTTCCGGCGCCCAATGTCCGTCAGCCATACGCATTCGGGGTCCTTGATGCAATCCGATGAAAAGAAATTTGTTAAACTCAAATGTAAAACGATCTTTACCCCAAAGCCTAATAAAATCAGTACTTCCTGACTCCGACCATTTTGTATCGTGGTTGCCGGGAATTATGTAGTAAGGTTTTTCAAGATTATCAAGAATCAGTTTTGCGAGTGATAATTCTTCTAAAGTTCCGGTTGCTGTTATATCTCCCGAAATGATTGTAAAAGAAATGTCATTTAAAGAATTAATATCATCAACACTTCTTTGTAAATCTTCTCCTGCAGTTGGATATCCAACGTGAATATCCGTTAACCATGCAAATTTTAACTCGGATTGGGAATATCCTATCGAAGTTAATACTATTATAATAAATGCTGATAATATTTTTTTCATAACTAGTGTCGTTTATTTAGGAGTAAAATAAATAAAAAAAAACCCCTTCAACCACAGAAGGGGTAATAATTAAGTATTGTATTATTTTATCAAAACCATCTTTTTACTTTGCTTAAAATTATTCGTAATGAGGGTATAGAAATATATTCCACTTGATACTTCACTTGCATTAAAACTAACAGAATAGTTTCCAGCAGCAAGATTATCATTAACTAATGTTGCAACTTCTTTACCGAGTATGTCAGTAACGATAAGTTTTACATTAGAAGTTTGCGGAACACTAAACTTAATTTGTGTACTTGGGTTAAATGGATTTGGATAATTTTGTTCTAACACAAATTCAGTAGGTGTTATCCCACTCACTGCTTCAACTTCAGTCGGACTGAAGGCTGCAGTCCTTAAATCATCAAAATAATAAGTGCCTGTGTTTGGATTTCCTGCAGAATATGTCAATTGGAAACTATCAAATTTTAAAGGTGGTTCAAATGTATTGTTTCCAATCCAGTTGCCAGTTTCCCCTAGTGATAAATCCCAGGTAACCAGTTTCCATCCTATCCAATCAATATCATACCATGGGCTAACTTCAAAATTACCAGGTGCGGTTTCTCTAACAGCAAATCTAAATCTGTTGTTTGAGCCATCACCAAAAAGAAAAACCTGCAATAAAGTAGTTGGCTGAAATGTAGGAGTGGAAGGAGAAAAATATTCTCTTATTAACCAATCGGATGCAGAGGTATCCCAGCCGTAATCCAATTGTAAAGATTTTGCACTGCCTGTGTTTGCATTTAATACTGCTGTTGAAGATTGGATAGAATTTAAAAATGGTAACACACCAATTGTGCTGCCTGAAACCGTTGGTTGCCACCAATTTCCTGTACCATTTTCATAACTATCTATAATTTGTTCTGAGAAATAATTCGAATTGCCTGTTGTAAATTCCACATTGTAATCTGTAGTAGTTGGATTACCAAAAATATCTTCAATACCAGCTTGAACTTTTATTGTATAGGCTTCATTTTCAACCAATGGTGTTGTTACAAAAAAGTTTAATACACCTTTTCCATTAACAACATAATATCTTAAAATTCCGTTTGCATTTGTTTGAGTAGAATTTCTTACAACTTTAAATCTGCTTGAGATAGTTGATGTTTTTAATGCTTCACTGAATGATACATTAATAACAGGCCTGTACTCAATATTAGCTGAACCCGGTGTTGGATATACATCCGCAACCTCAGGTGCCGTAATATCTGCAACTTTTGTTTTAATAGTTAATGTAAATGGATCACCGCCAACTCCGTTGCTGTCACCATCAAAGATATGTCCAAATTTTCCTTCGGCATTACCACCGATTGTAATATCGTATTGGGAATCAAAGTTAAAATTACTCGAGTTGATAGTTAAAGTTTGATCTGAGTTGCTCCATGCTGTTGTATACGACACTGCAGGAGTTATTGTAAGATTTGCTTCAACAGAAGTTTTATTCATCTGTCTTGTAAAGTTTAATACAACATTTTCCACTCCGGGGTACAAACTATCATTTTGTGCTGGAACAGTTGAAGCAATCCTTGGTGGAATATTTGAATATAGGTTTACATCTTTAAAAGTAAAAAATGTATCAGCCATTGTTATATCAACACTAAAAGGATCATAACCAGGTGCTGTTACTTGTAAAGTGTGCGTGCCTGGGGCAACTCCTTCAAAATAATAAAATCCATTTCTTAATAGATTAGGATCAGTCGAGTATTGATAAAAAAGTGATTCGTAAGTATCGGTTGTATCTACCTGACCAGCTAAAGAAACTAAAGCTCCATTGACGGCTAAACCAGACTCGAAATCAGTTATTATTCCTGCTGCTGTTCCTACATAAGGTCGTGGAATATTGTGGTAACTGAGTATAGTCCAGAACATTGTTTTAGCTTCTAATCTTTTCCAATTTTCATTCATATTTAATTGGTTTTGTTTTGGATTTGTGTGAAATCCGGCTTCGCTTAATTCTGATGCCATATTTGAGAGCCTGTTAACGGAAAGATAGGGAGTTGAGCCAGCAACTTGATAGAAATCTCTATCGCCCATTGCGCCACGAGTTGTGGTTCTCATTCCAGCGGTTAGCAAACCGATCATGATTTGAGACATTTTTTTACCACCATAAGGAGTTTTTTCAGGTCCGCCAATTCCAAGTTGCCCCCACATAATTAAAGTGCTGTTGGCAGAGCTACCCATTGTTGCTGCATCACTATGTATTGAATGGTAATGATCTGCTCCTAAACTATTAGCCTGTGTAGTTCTATCACTTAAGCCAACTACCTGTTGATCATCAGTTCTACAAATGTAAACTGTATCAATGTCAGTCCAATCTAAAAGCATTTGTCTTAAGTTCAATCCAACTCTAAGATTTTTTTTAGCTTCAGAGTATCCATAAATTCCAACGTTTTCATTCTGACTATGACCGGGATCTAAATAAATATTCCATCCTGCAAGACCTGTAACTTGCTGTGCAAATCCAACGGTTGAGAATGTAGAGGGAAAAACAATTAAGAATCCAGTAAATAAAATTTTTGTTAATATATTTTTTTTCATATTTAATTTCTCCATTACTCAATATTCATTAAATAAATTGAACCATCTTCCACTACATTAAACACAATAGCTTTATTGTCTGGCGTAAAGCAGGGATTCATTTCAATTTTATCGTTAGTATTAGTTAGATTAATTTTTTGTGTACCATCGGCATTGACTGAAAAAATATCTGAAGCGGTAAAGTTGTATCCATCATCCTTTGTGATTTCAAATACTATTTTTTTGCTATCAGATGACCATTGTGGTGCATTTCCGATCCCCAAATCGATCAGGTTGGTGCCATCTAAACTGATTACGAACATATTTCCACCAACAACTTTAAAAACCATTTTTGAGTAATCTGGTGAAGTTGAAAGGCTGATATATTGTGCATCTTTAATTGGTTCAAAAATTCGCTCTGAATTATCATTTAGATTTTTTACAATTAGCTTGTTGTTTTTTTCAAATACAACTAGACTGTTTTGATTAAAATTATTTTTGGATTTATCCGTGACAAAAATTTCATCATTTGTTTTTTCTGGTAAAAAGATTTTTGTATCGCCATCAGCCCATTGCGGTAAATAAGGCATTATAGTTTTGTAATTGGTAAGTTGTTTCGATTCATTTGTTGAGATATCAAAAACTTTTATTGCATTGTATCTTTTTTGGTTTTCATACTTTGCTACGCGTGTTAAAATTGATTTTGAATCAGAAGACCATTTAAATGCAAATCCTGCAGCCATTTCATCAGTTAACTGAATAGATTTTTTTGTTTGAAGATTATAAACCCAGATACCTAGATAATTATTTTTTGTGAAAGCAATATTTTTGCCGTCAGGAGAAAATACGGGATTTAAAACCGCATCTTCCATTGTTCCGCGTATAATCAGCTGGTAGTCATTTTGTGCAGAAATTAAAATCGAAAAGAAAAACAATAACGAAAAGAATAGTTTTTTCATCACTAAAAACCTGTAATATAAATTATAAATAAAGAGCAATGTTTCATGCTTATTTTCTATCGTTAAAATAAAAAAAAAATAACTTACAATCAGTCTATTTTCTTATTTATTGAAGTTATATTTTTGTCATACTTCAAATCAAACGGAATTAATGAATATGAAAAACTTAATAACAATTTTTCTGCAGCAGGGCAATCCAAAAGAAAACGAAAAAACTATAAAACGATTTAGTGAATCACCATTGGTAAAAGAAATTATTTTGATTTCGGGTGATGAAAAATTTTCATCTTTTGAAAGCGCTAAAGTTATTTTTTGCAAAAACTTTAACAGCAGTGATTCAGTTAATTTGATTGCAAAGTATTCATCAACAGATTATATATTAGTCATTCAAGGCGAGAAGGCTGTTAAACCAGGACAGTTTTGTTTGGATAGATTTTATCAGGTTGCGGAGAACACTGGAGCAGCTTTGGTTTATTCGGATTTTTTAGAAGAAGAAAATGGAAAGCCTATCACACATCCTGTCATTGATTATCAAGAAGGAAGTTTGCGTGATGATTTTGATTTTGGCAATTTGTTATTTGTTAGAACTGAATATCTAAAAAACATTTCGCTTAAAGATAACGGTAGTCTAAATTTTGCAGGTTTTTATAATCTAAGATTAAAACTTTCCCAGTATGCCCCTTTAATAAGAATTCCAGAAAATCTATACACAATTGAAAGTGCTGAGGAAATTGGCACAGAGGATAAACATTTTAGTTATGTTGATCCCAAAAACAGGGAAGTACAGATTGAAATGGAGAAGGTAGTTACACAGCATTTAATGGATATTGGTGCGTATGTTCATCCACCATTTAAAGAAATTGATTTATCAAGCACAAAAGATTTTGAACTTGAAGCATCGGTGATAATACCTGTTAGAAATCGTGTTAAGACTATTGGCGATGCAATTGAATCAGTACTTAAACAACAAGCAAATTTTAAGTTCAACTTGATTGTAATAGACAATCATTCAACAGATGGCACCACTGAAACCATTTCATCATTCGCAAAAAAAGATGAAAGAATTATCCATTATATTCCGGAAAGAAAAGATCTTGGAATTGGTGGTTGCTGGAATGCCGGTGTTCATCATCAAAAATGTGGAAGGTTTGCGATTCAATTAGACAGCGATGATATTTATAAAGATGAAAATACAATACAGACAGTGGTTGATTTATTCCATACTGAAAAGTGTGCAATGGTAATTGGATCATATCAGATAACTGATTTTGATCTTAAAGAATTACCGCCGGGTTTGATTGAGCATAAAGAATGGACCAATGATAATGGACCAAATAACGCGCTAAGAATAAATGGACTTGGAGCACCTCGCGCTTTTTATACTCCTTTGTTACGTGAGATAAAAATACCCAATGTGAGTTATGGAGAAGATTATTCTGTCGGATTAGCAATTAGCAGACAATATAAAATAGGAAGAATATATCATTCAGTTTATATGTGCAGAAGATGGGAAGGAAACTCTGATGCGCAGTTAGATATTATAAGAATGAATGCAAACAATGTTTATAAAGATAGAGTTCGTACTTTTGAGCTTTTAGCACGTAAAAAGTTAAATTCTGAACTTGAATGAATATAACAAAAGACCATTAACAGTCAAACTATAATAACAATTGACTTTAGAAACTAATTTATTTACTTTTTGTACGAAAATTTAATCAATTTTAATTTTGTTCTGATTAATAATTGTCTGAGAAAAAAGAATGCTTAGGTATTCTTTATCAGAACTACTCCCCAAAGCTTAGAGACTAAAATTAGGAGTAATGTCATATGAGAAGATTGCTACTGATTAGCATACTCGCACTAAATATTTTTTCAATACATTCCTTAGCACAAGTAGGTAAAATTACTGGCAGTGTTAAAGATGCCTCGACTGGTGAGGCCTTAATAGGTGCCAATGTGTTAATAGAAGGTACCACAATTGGTGCTGCCACAGATATTGACGGATATTTTGTAATTCTTAGTGTTTCCCCACAAACGTACAACTTAAAAGCATCAATGGTTGGATATGCACCAAGTACATATAAAGATGTACGCGTAAGTATTGATCAAACCACGGAGGTAAATTTTAATCTTTCATCGAACACATTTCAGACTGAAGAAGTTGTGGTGATAGCTACTACGCCAATAGTTCAAAAAGACGTTTCTTCAAGTCGTGTAAACTTAAATGTGGAAGAAATTGAAAATCTGCCTGTATCAAGTATTTCTGGAGTAATAGGTTTACAAGCCGGCGTTAGAAGCGGATTGGAAATAAGAGGTGGATCAGCGAATCAAACTGCTTTTTTAGTAAATGGTGTTACTCTTAGAGATGAAAGAGATAACTCTCCATTTACCGGTATTAGCTACTCTGCAATTGATGAAGTCCAAATTCAAACAGGTGGTTTTAATGCAGAGTATGGAAATGTTAGATCAGGATTGATAAATGTGGTTACTAAAGAAGGATCAAGAGATAAATATTCTTTCAGTTTAATAAGTCGCTACAAAGGTGCTTCTCAAAAGCATTTTGGAATGTCACCACACGATCCAAATTCATATTGGATTCGTCCATTTGTTGATGGGCAGGTTGCATGGTTTGGAACAGAAGCTCTTGACCCTAATACTGGTTTACCGGTTTGGGATACATATACTCGAAATCAGTTTCCTCAATTTGACGGGTGGATAGCTGTCGCTGAAAAAACTTTACTAGATGATGATCCCACAAACGATCTTACTCCTGAACAAGCTCAAAAGATATTTTTGTGGCAACATAGAAGAGTTACAGATATACAAAATCCAGATTATGAAATTGATGCTAGTTTTGGTGGCCCTGTTCCATTTGCACAGTCATTAGGAAATTTAAGATTTTTCCTTTCATACAGGCAAAGTGAAAGTATGTATGTTGTTCCTTTATCTACAGATGGAGTAAATGATAAGGTAGGACAATTAAAAGTTACCTCTGATCTTGGTGAAGGTAAAAAACTCATGGTTCAAGGTTTAATCAGCAAGGTAAATGGAACCAACGATAATAATGCTGGAGTTGCCGGAATTTTCAGATCTCCCGAAAGCATCGGAGCTGTGATGAACCGAGTAAGTTATATTGATGCTAGAATATTTGCTCCTGACTATTGGGCACCAAGTACAATTGATTATTTATCTTTTGGTGGTAAGTTTACTAATGTAATTAACCCTTCAACTTTGTATGAAGTTACTTTAAGTTCGTTTACATCCGAATACAGTACAAATCCAGGCAGGATCAGAGATACATCAAAAATATATAATGTTGGTGGAATTTTACTAGATGAGGCACCATTTGGATTTGCTGATTATCCTTCAACAGGAATAAATGGATTAAGGATGGGCGTTGGTTTCAGTAACTCTCGTGATAGTAGTGCAATCACCGTTTATTCCGCAAAAGTTGATTTTCAAAGTCAGCTAGATAATATTAACCAATTCAAGGCTGGAGTTGAACTAAATTATACCGATAATAGAGTTAATTATGGATCAGTTGACAAATTCCTACCAAGCGGTCGTTCCAGATCAACGTGGAGCAATTTCCCGATTCGTGGTGCATTATATGCTCAAGACAAACTAGAATTTGAAGGTATGGTTGCCAATGTTGGTGTTAGATTAGATTATTCTGACCCTCAAGGTGACTGGTATGAATATGACCCATATAATAAAGCGTTTGCTTCAGAAAATTCACTTGGCCTCGATACTTTGCTCACAAAAATATCAGTGGATAAGCAACTAGATATTAGTCCAAGAGTTGGAATTTCTTTTCCCATTAGTGTTGATAGTAAACTTTATTTTAATTACGGACATTTTAGACAAATGCCCACACCAGAAAATTTATTCTTGTTAAGAAGATTTTCTGATAATAATGCTGTAACTAGAATTGCAAATCCTAATAATCCTTTACCTAAAACCGTTGCTTACGAATTAGGATACGAGCAAAATTTGTTTGATGAATTTTTATTGAGAGTTGCGGGTTATTACAAAGACGTTTCATTGCAATCCAGATTAGTTACTTACATTAGTAGAGATAATAAAGTAAGCTATTCTAGAACAGAGCCAAATAATTATCAGGATGTTAGAGGATTTGAATTAACTCTTTCAAAAAATAGGGGTGACTGGGTTCAGGGGTTTATAAATTATACTTATGATGTTAGAAGTGCTGGAAATTTTGGATTTGGAATTTATTATGAAAGTGCTTCATTGCAAAGAAATTATGAGACTACTACTACATCCGTTTATCAAGAAAAACCTATCCCACGTCCATTTGCAAATGCAAACATAGACCTTTTTACACCCAGTGATTTCGGACCTCAAGCAGGAAGTCTTTCTTTATTAGGTGATTGGAGAGCAAGTTTTGTTGCTTCCTGGACTTCAGGTTATTTCTTCTCTTGGGCTGGCGGCGGAAGTGTTCCCGGAATTGAAAATAATGTTCAGTGGAATGATTTCTGGAATGTGGATTTGCGCATTAGTAAAACATTTAGACTTATGGGCGTAAATCTTCAAATTTTTGCAGATATTAATAACTTATTTAACTACAAATATATGACCACTTATGGTTTTGTTGATAATAATGACTACCTGGCTTATATGAAATCTTTACATCTACCAGCCGAACAGTTTGATCAGCGATTCGGATATACAAATATTCCTGGCAGCGATATACCTGGTGATTATAGAACTGGTCCATATATCCCATGGGATGATAACGCATCACAAAGTCAAAAAGATGAATGGACAAAAAATAAATCATATATAGATATGCCTAATCAGGAGTTCTTTGCATTCTTAAACCCAAGGGATATTTATTGGGGATTAAAATTATCTATAGATTTTTAATTTGATATTAGAGGAATAAATGAAACACAATTATTTAAGAATCAACTTTATAAATTTATCAGTCCTTCTGATTCTTGTCGGTTTTTCTTCTACAGTATATCCTCAATATGCTATTAAGTGGATGTCGGCAGGTTCCTTACACAATTGGTATTCCGAAATCGGATGCGAAATAGAAGAAGGATTTGTAAAAGAACAGCAGTACGGCTTACAATGGCCTGCAATAAATTCACGGCAGGATATTCAAGCAGCAAAGGGGCTTTGGATAGGTGTAACTAACTTTAATGATCCTAACGATCCTCAAAGCCCTTACCCAAATAAAGTTGTGCATGTTGGACCAAGAGTTACCGGTGCTGGGGAGTTTTTTCCGATTAATTTTAAGATGTACAGCAAATTTGATCCGCCGCAAGTATTTGTTGATAATGATTTGTCATTAGATAAATCTGTTGATAATGATTTTGTTGATCCTACTATAACGGCAGATCGAATGATCGTTAATACCGTAAATACTCAAGTTGGTATTACAATGACCAGAAGGATATCTCAATTCAGTCAGGAGTATCATGATAATTATATCTTATCAGAATACACCTTTAAGAATACTGGAAATACTGATGCTGATGCGGATATTGAATTACCAACAAATACTTTAACAGGTGTATATTTCTATTTTCAATATAGGCTTGCTGTTTGTGCAAATGTTAGATATGCAATTGCTAATTCAACAGGTTGGGGAATAAATACTATGAATGACGCACGCGGCGATGGAGTAAAAGTTGATCCGGATAATCCGGATAATTTAAGATTTCAGTATATGTGGCATGGTAAACTTCCCACCTTTACAAGTTATGATAACATTGGTGGTCCATTATGGAGTTCTGCTCTATATGTCGAACCAGGCGATACTGTTGGACGTCTTGGTGCTCCGCAATTTGCAGGAATTCTTACTTTACACGCAGACGTTTCAGCAACCAATCAGAATGATGATCCGTTACAGCCATCTACAACTTCTTGGGAAGATTCTGATGACCCGTTAAATTCAAACAATGATGCTTTCAATAAAGTTAAAATGACAAGTGAATATAGTTGGATGACACGAGGGCATAAATCACCGCGTCATGCAAATGTAATTGAGCCAACTGATTATCCGGGATTCATTTCTCCAACAGGAAATCCGGCATTAACTACTTCTGGTGGATTCTCTTTTACAAATGGTTATGGACCTTATACTTTGGCTCCTGGGGATAGTATAAATATCGTTTTTGCAGAGGGTGTTGCTGGTATAAGTCGTGAACTTGCCACACAAACGGGTATCAAATATAAGAAGGGTGAAATAACTAAAGAACAAAAAAATACTGTTGTTTTCCAAAGCCGCGATTCACTTTTTCAAACATTTAAAAGAGCTAATGCAAATTATCAATCAGGATATAATATTCCCCGACCTCCTGCACCTCCCAAAATCTTTAATGTTAATGGTGGCGGTGATAAAATTGCGCTTAGCTGGGAATTTGATGGCTCTGCTTCAGACCTTGAAGGATTTGAAATTTACAGAGCAACAGGAAAATATGACAGCGCATACACTTTAATACATACTGCTGCTCCTAACGACAGAAGCTTTGATGATGTTACTCCAATTCGTGGTCTTTCTTACTATTATTATATTGTATCTGTTGGAACAGAGGCATCGAACACCGGTGTTGGATTAACACCTTCGGGTAAATTAAGAAGCAGCCGATACTATACTCAAACTTATAACCCTGCTGTTCTTAAAAGACAAGCAGGAACTAATATGGATGATATTCGCGTTGTTCCAAATCCTTACAATATTTCTGCAGCAACTGATCTGGGATTTGGTGAATTAGCCCAGAACAGGCTTTATTTCTTTAATATCCCGGGTAGATGCGATATAAAAATTTATACTGAGTTGGGAGAATTAATAAAAACTATCGAACACACTGACGGCAGTGGTGATCAGGCTTGGGATTCATTAACATCTTCGGGACAGGTTGTTGTTAGTGGAATTTACATCGCAGTTATCGACAATAAAGATACAGGCGAAAAAAAGATCGTAAAATTTGTAATCATTAGATAACGGAAACAAAAATTTTATGAAAACAAAAATGAAAAATATACAAAAAAGTTTTGCTCTGATTATCTTGATGATTCTTGTACAGAGCCAATTAACATTTTCCCAACAGCAAAAATTAGCTCAGACAGGTATGAAGTTTCTTAATGTTTCGTTAGATGCCAGAGCTAGTGCTTTTGGAGACGCCATAACTTCAGTTGAAACAAATAACTCCAGTGCTATGTTCTATAATCCAGCTTCTATGGCTCGGTTTGATGGAATTGCTGATATAACATTTGGATCAACCCAGTTTATTGCAGACATTAATTATTACAATGCGGCAGTTGCCTTTGCTCCATTTGATGGTGACTATGGAGTATTAGGTTTTAGTTTTGTCTCGGTAGATTACGGACTATTTTTAGAAACAATTCGAGCTAATAATGAGCAGGGGTTTTTGGATATTGGCACCTTTAGTCCAACCGCAATATCTTTTGGTATTGGTTATGCAAAAGCTCTTTCTGAAAAATTTTCTATCGGCGCAAATGTTAAATATGTAAGACAATCATTAGGCGAAAGCGTAGTTGGGGATTTAACAACTTATTCTGGTACTGGTTCTTACAAAGATGCAACTACTCAAGAAAACAAACTTGGCGTTGTGGCTTTTGATTTTGGAATTTTATACAAGACGGGTTTCCAAAATTTAAATCTTGGAATGAGTGTTAGAAATTTTGCTCGCGAAGTAAAATATAGAAAAGAAGGCTTTCAGTTACCATTAATATTTCAGATAGGGGCATCGTATAATGTTGCTGATGTACTGGAATTAGATAAAAAAGAACACTCAATTTTAGTAACAGTTGATGCAAATCATCCGAGAGATTTTCCTGAACAGTTTATTATTGGTGCTGAATATACATTTATGGATTTGATTTCTTTTAGAGCCGGATATTCTACACCAAATGATGAAAGAGAATTCAGTTATGGTATTGGATTGAAAGAACAAAATGGTAAAGACCTTGATATTTCTATAGATTATTCTTACACACCATTTGGAGTCTTTAACGATGTTCATAGAATTTCATTAAACTTTGCTTATTAATTTTATTGACTTAATCCTAAATTAAGTTTGGAAAAAAAATGAAAAAAATAATTTATAAAACGTTTATTAGTCTATTTCTACTGTCAATTGTTTTCATCAATGGATGTGCGGATGATCCTACAGCGAGTCTAGATGGATATCCTTCTGCAAATCTGCCCTCGCCAGTTCTTTCAACTCTTGAACCTTCAGCACAGGCATTAGCAGGCATAACGGAAATAACAATTACCGGAACTAATTTTTCTGCCGATGCAAGAAACAATCTGGTGTATTTTAATGGTGTACCCGGTACAATTTTAAGTGCTACGCCAACCGAACTTACAGTTAAAGTTCCAAATGTTGTTGCAGATACAGTAATGGTTAAAATTGCTGTAGTTGGTGCTCAGGATTTTAGTAATCAATTTCAATATAAAATGGTTGCCGCTTGGGAAGAATATTATACATCTTTTGATCCAATTGCTGATAAAGCTTATGCTTTTGTTTTTAACAATGCTGGTGATATGCTTGTATCCATTGAAAATGCGGGAATTAAGAAAATTAATCCTCAAAAAGTTTTGTCAGATTATATTCCTAAAGGTAATGCTCAATTTTGGAATTGCTTAAAATTTGGACCAAACAATGAATTATACGGCAGTCGAACTATTAATGCAATTTGGAAATTAGCAGAAGCAATTGCACCTGCATCTCCCTGGGTTGCTCTTCCGGCAGGAGTTTTTGCTAAAGATGTTGAATTTGATCAATTAAGTAATATGTGGGTTGTTGGTGCGGCTAATAAAATTTTAAGAATAGATCAAAATAAAGTTGTTACTACTTATACGGTTACTGGCACATATAAATCAGCAAGAGTATTCAACAATTCTTTGTATGTTGCGGGTAACAACGGAACCACAGAAGGAGTCTGGAAAATACCAATTCTATCAAATAGCGATTTGGATGTTGCTAATCAAGAATTATATTTTGACTTATTGCAATCTTATACTGGTATAACAGCAATTGCAATTACTTTTGCTGCTGATGGTGACTTGATAATTGGTACTGATCAGGATCCAGATCCTTTAATTGTTGTTCATCCGGATAAAAGCTCAGAAGTATTGTATCCTGGTGTTATTAAGGCGGGCAAGGTTTTATTTTTGAATTGGACTTCTACCAGTAACAGTTTATATTTTACTAGGGATCTTAAAAAAGATACAGCTGGTAAAATTGTCTTTTCGCAGACTGTGATACGAGTAGAAATGCAGAAACCTGGAGCACCTTATTTTGGTAATTAATAAATAATTTAATTAGTATATAGTATAAAAATTAAGCTAACTTTAACTAAATAATCTTTCTAATAAAAAAGGAGTTCGATATGAAGAAAATGTTTACACTAATTACTATAATGGTATTAGTAATTTTTAGTACCAGTTACTCGCAATGGGTTAATATGGGTGGTTTTCCTAGTGCAACCTTTGCAGGGAACAACCCTGGCGGACACGCTGTTGCAGTAGATCCAGATGGAAAAATTTGGTTGGGAAATTATTATAACGTAACTGGTGATACAATTTTTAACGGTACAAGCTGGGTTGCAACAAGAGCCATCCACGTTTATAATCCTGATGGCAGTGAAGTTTCATTTTCCCCAATATTAACTATAACTGTTAATGGTGTAACTGATTCTTTAATTGGTTTTACTAATCGTGGTATGAGAACTGCAGCGGATGGTAATATTCTTGTTACAACTGGTAACCGTATTCATAAAATTAATTATCTAACAGGCCAAGGAATGGCTACAGTGATTCCGGACCCGGTAAACTCTGGTACTGCGCCTGCTGTAGATGGCTTTGGAAATGTTTATACAGCAACGGTTGTTCCTGGCAATCCAATTAAAATCTATTCGCCTGATTTAAGCCTTTACTTGGGTAATGTTGTAGATGCTTCAGTAGGATATTCCAGATCTTTTGAAGTTTCTGCTGATGGTAATACTGTTTATTGGGCAGGTTACGATAAAAATAAGGTTAAGGTTTATTCCAGACCAGATGAATTCTCACCTTATGAATTAACAGATTCTGTTTTGTTTGGATTTCAATGTGAATCAATGACATGGTCTAATGATAGATCACTTCTTTGGGCTTCCTGTGGTTCAGATGTTGGTGGATTACCTAATCAAGATCCTGATCATGTTACTTCTTGGACAGTTGGTACCTGGTATGCTTGGAATCCTGTTACAAATACAATCGTAGATAGCATTAAGACAGTTTATAATGCTGTTCCAAATGAAGATTTAAGACCACGTGGATTGGATTTTAGCCCTAACGGTCAAATTGCTTATGTAGCTTATTTTGGCGCAGGAATGCCTTGCTTCCAGAAATTTGAAAATCCAACTGCAGTTGATGAAGAAGGGCAAACAGTTGTTAATGGTTATGCTTTATCACAAAACTATCCAAACCCATTTAACCCAACAACTAAAATTAGTTTTGAGTTACCATTGAGTGGTTACACTACATTAAAAGTTTATGATATGCTTGGTAATGAAGTTGCAACTTTAGTTCAGAGTGAATTGGCATCAGGTTCTCATTCTGTTAATTTTGATGCTGCTAATTTTGCTTCAGGAACTTATGTATATCAATTAAATATTAATGGAACAAGAATTACCAATAAGATGGTTCTACTTAAATAATGTACAATTAACAATGTAAAATGCATAATTAAGGCACGAGAAATCGTGCCTTTTTTATTTTTAAATGATTTTATGTATTCAGTTTACCTTAACCAAAAACTTGGTTAATTTTGCAATAGTTATTAATCACAAAAATATTTTTGCCTTATGAAAAATCTTACCATTTTGTTTTTGACTATTCTTATTTCATCATCGATATTTTCACAATCAGTGCCTCCTAAAAGAGAGATGAGAGGTGCATGGATTGCTACAGTTGCAAATATCGATTGGCCTAACAGCACAGTTCCTGAAACTCAAAGGCAACAGTTAATAACTATACTTAATGGGTTAAAAAATATTAATGTTAATGCAATAATGTTTCAAATCAGACCAGAATGTGATGCTTTATATCAATCAAGTATTGAACCATGGTCAAAATGGCTTACAGGAAATCAGGGAATTGCTCCTAGTCCGTTTTATGACCCTCTTCAATTTGCAGTTGATGAAGCGCATAAAAGGGGAATGGAATTACACGCCTGGTTTAATCCATACAGAGCAGAAAGATCCGTTGGTAATTATCCTCTTGCGCCAAGTCATGTTATTAATCAGCATCCGGATTGGATTCTTCAGGTTGGGACAGTTAAATTTTTAAACCCCGGTTTGCAGGAGGTAAGAGATTATGTAACATCTGTATTTTTGGATGTTGCTAGACGATATGATGTAGATGGAATTCACATCGACGATTATTTTTATGTGGAAGGCATTACGAATCAAGATGCAGCGACATTTGCCACTTATCCAAGAGGCTTCACAAACCTTGGTGATTGGCGTAGAGATAATGTAAATATTTTAATCAAAGAAATTAATGACAGTTTAATGGCAGTTAAACCCTGGATTAAATGGGGTGTTAGTCCACGCGGTATTTGGAGAAATGGTGTGCCTCCTGGGATAGTTGGCAATGATAATTATAGTACAATATACTGTGATGCTATGGCTTGGCTTCAAGCAAAATCGATAGATTATATTAATCCACAACTTTATTGGGCTTTTGGTGGCGGACAGGATTATGCTAAACTTATGCCTTGGTGGGCTGATTCTGCTGGCGTAAATGGCAGGCACATGTATGTTGGGCATGCTGTATATAGAATTAACAATCCATTTAATGCTACTGAAGTTCCAAGACAAATTAGATTAAACAGAACTGATAACGATTGCCAGGGAAGTGTTCTTTATAATACTACTTCAACTTTAGCTAATCCCTTAGGATTTTATGATAGCCTTAAAAATGATTTGTATCGTTATCCTGCATTAATACCTGTAATGAATTGGAAAGATGTTGTGCCACCGAATCCACCACAGAATTTAAGATTTGAAAGATTAGCAAATGGGCAGGGTGGTTTGTTGTGGGATCTGCCGCAAATTGCTAGCGATGGTGATAGTGCAAAAAGATACGTGGTGTACCGATTTAATTCGTCAAACATCCAACCAAGTGATTTAGAAAATTCAGCTAACATTTTTAATGTTGAAGGATCCCGTGAAAGTATTCCCGGTGAGCCTCCATCACCGACAGGGCCTTATTATTTTGTAGTTACATCACTAGATAGAAACTATAATGAGAGTTTGATGAGTAATGTATTGCAAGTAAATCCTCCACCTGCGCCTCTCTTAGCTGTGCCTTTCAATAATACTGTGAATATTGAAGATACGGTAACAGTTGTGTGGAATTACCCTGCACTTGCATCATCCTATAGATTGCAAATTGCCACAGATCCCACATTTGCTTCAGGTGTTTTCTTAGATCAAAATGGTATAACAGATACCTTTAAAGTTATTACTGGTTTAGAAGGCCAGCAACTTTATTATTGGAGAGTTAGTTCAACTAATGCAGGGGGAACTAGTAGTTATTCTAATTCTTTTAATTTTACAACTGGATTTCCTTCAACACCTTTACTTGCTTATCCTTTAAATAATACTGGCTATATTCCGGTTGATACAACCCTTTATTGGTTTCCTAGCCAAGCAGCGGTTTCTTATGATTTAATTTTAGCACGAAGTGCAGATTTTGCGGCCAACACAATTGTAGTTGATACTTTAGAAGTTTCTGATACTAGCTTTGTTGTTACCGGATTGCAAGTTAATACATTTCATTTTTGGAAAGTTAGGGCAAATAATGTATATGGAAAAAGTAATTGGTCCGGTGTCTGGAGATTTAAAACGGTTAATCCTTTAGGTGTTGATGATGAAAGATTAGTCCCAATTGAATATGCTTTAGATCAAAATTATCCTAATCCATTTAATCCAACAACTAATTTTAGATTTAAAATTTCTTCCGCTGGTATGACAACGCTAAAAATTTATAATCTACTCGGTCAAGAAGTAGCAGTAGTACTGGATGAATATCTAAGCCCTGGCAGCTTCGATGTTCGATTTGACGCTTCAGGGTTAGCAAGTGGAATTTATTTATACAGAATTAGGGTAAATGATTTTTCCGCCTCAAAGAAAATGATTTTGATGAAATAGATGTTTATTAATTGCTCATTCTAACCCCTTCCCAAAAGGAAGGGGCTTTTTTATTTATAAAATCAGTTGGCCCTTAAAATTTCTATTTAATTAATTATGTAAATTATTAAAACAGAATTGAAGTTTTGATATGAAAATTTTTACAATAACAATCTTACTTTTTTCCTCAATCTTTTTTATCAAATGTTCATCAGTGGAAGATATTTCTTTGAAGGATGAATTTAATATCAGGTCAGAATCATTTAAGCAGGATATTGATTCCTTGAAACAAATATTAAACCTACCTGCCAGCACTAAAATTGAAGATATTAAAATTGACACTTCTGCAAAGACTATTACAGTTTATTTTAATAAAAATCTTGCTGTTATTCCTCTAAGGACAGAAAATGTTAATAGAATTTATGAAGCAGTTAAAAAATATTATGGTTCTTCATTTGAAATGTATAATTATCAAATTTCTTGTATTGGTTATCCAATAGAAAGTTTAATCCCGAGTTTCTACCAAAAAGACAAAATAAAGATTGATTCATCAAAGTTTTCCCAAAAAGGACTAGATAGAACTCCAGTTGTTCAGAATGCTAGTAAAAATTTAAAAGCTACTAATGGATTATTTGGAAATAATATTTTGTTATGGAACAGTCATGGCTGGTACTACAATAATAAGGAAAAACGATGGATGTGGCAGCGTGCCAGGTTATTTCAAACTGTTGAAGATTTAGGACCAACAGCTTTTACAATCCCATACTTAATTCCAATGCTTGAAAATGCCGGTGCAAATGTTTTTGTTCCTCGCGAAAGAGATATACAATTAAGTGAAGTGATTGTAGATAATGATTTTCCAAATAAAGAATCTTACCAGGAAAAAATAGTTTCTGAAAAAGGTTATTGGAAAACATCTTTACAAAAAGGTTTTGCATTAAAAAACAAAACAATAAAAGAAGATGAAAACCCTTTTGATCAGGGAACAAGCAGATATACAAAATCAATGATTAATCCATTGGCAAGCGCAAGCTGGTTACCAGAAATTCCGCAAACAGGTAAGTATGCAGTTTATATTTCATATTCTGCCTCAGATAGCAATGTTACTGATGCACACTATAAAATTGTTCACAGCGGTGGTGAAACAGAATTTCTTGTTAATCAAACCATAGGCGGCGGAACGTGGATTTATCTAGGAACTTTTAAGTTTGATAAAGGTAATAAAAAATTACAGGGTGTTGTGTTAACAAATCAAAGTAAGGATGAAAACAAGATTGTTTCCGCAGATGCTGTAAGATTTGGTGGTGGAATGGGAATTGTTGAACGTGAGGGCATTACAAGCGGAAGACCAAAATTTGTTGAAGGCTCAAGATATTGGCTGCAATATGCTGGTATGCCGGATACGCTTACTTATAATCTTAATAAAAATTCAGACGATTATAAAGATGATTATCAATCTCGCGCTGAATATGGAAATTATTTGTACGGCGCTCCATTTGGACCAAATAGAAGTCGTAATGAAAAAGGGTTAGGAATACCTCTGGATATTTCTTTAGCTTTTCATACGGATGCTGGAATTACACGGAATGATACTGCAATTGGTACATTGATGATTTATAGTATTCCAGATTTGGATTCACTGACTGTTTTTCCTGATGGAGTTTCTCGCTTGGTAAACAGAGATTTATCCGACTTAGTAATGACGCAATTAGTTGAGGATATAAGATTAAAATATGATTCCACCTGGACGCGAAGACAATTAATGAACGCTATGTACAGTGAAGCAGCAAGACCAAATTTTCCGGCAATTTTACTTGAACTGCTTTCTCATCAGAATTATTATGAAATGAAATTTCAGCTTGATCCTCGATTTAGATTTGATGTTTCAAGATCAATATATAAAGGAATGTTAAAGTTTTTGTCGGTTCAAAATGGGTTTGAATATATTGTACAGCCGTTGCCTCCAACAAACTTTTCTGTTCAGCTAATATCGAATGGAGAAGTAGAATTAAGCTGGAAATCACAAATTGATTCAACTGAACAAACAGCAATTACAGATAAATACATGCTTTACACAAAGCTGAACGATGGCGGATTTGGTAATGGTAAAATTGTTGAAACAAATAAAATAAAATTAGGTGATTTAAAACCTGGTGTTATTTACAGCTACAAAGTAACTGCGATTAATAATGGTGGAGAAAGTTTTCCCTCTGAAATTCTTTCTGTTTGTTGGATGAAGAACTCCCCAGAACCAATTCTTGTTGTAAATGGATTTGATCGTATTTCTGCACCGGCAACATTCGATTCGCCAACTTTTTCTGGTTTTATAAATTTTGAGGATGAAGGTGTTCCAGATAACTATGAGCTTGGTTTTACGGGGACGCAATTTAATTTTGATCCAAATTCTAAATGGCTCACAGATGATAACCCCGGACACGGTGCTAGTCATTCTAATTATGAGTCAAAAATTATAGCTGGCAATACATTCGATTTTAGTTATATTCATGGAAAAGCTATTAAAGAAAATGGATTTTCATTTTGTTCTGTAAGTGATGAATCAGTTATGAATGGAAATGTTGATCTTTCAAAATATAAAATGGTGGATTTTATATTTGGAGAAGAGAAAAAAACTTCTTCACCAAAGTATAAGGACAAAATTGATTTTGAAATTTTTCCAGTAAGCCTAAGAGAAAAGATTACTTCTTATTTAAACGGTGGCGGAAAAATATTTTTAAGTGGCGCTTACATAGGAACTGATTTGTACGCAGATCCTGATAGCAGTGGAATTAGATTTGCTAATGAAATTTTAAAACTAAAACTTAAAACCGGACATGCTGTTAAAGAAGGAAAGTTATTTTCTGTAAATAATAATTTCTATCCACTAAAAACTTATTTTGATTTTAACACTTCTTTTACAGATTCTATATACAAAGTGGAAGCACCGGATGAGCTTGGTGAAATTAACGGTAGTGAGGTTTTATTACGTTATTCTGAAAATAACTTTAGTGCTGCAATTGGCTATACAGAAAAATATGGCGTGGTTGGTTTTGGATTTCCTTTTGAAACAATTCTCGGCGAGAAGAATAGAAACGCCGTTATGAAATCTGTCTTAAATTATTTGGGAATTAAATAAAAGTATTTTTGTCATTCCCACGTATCTTTCTTAGATAGGAGTGGGAATCCATTTATTTTGAAGTCGTAGATATCCCGCCTTCACGGAAATGACATAAATAGCCTAACTCTTCAATCCTATTCCAGGATAATCTGTTAATGTAACTCTTCCATCAATAACTTTTATTCCGTCGTAGGGATCATTCTTTATTAATAATGCGCCATCAAGGTCAGCCCAATCAACCATTGGTGAAAGTTGAGCGGCAGCAGAAATTGCACAACTTGTTTCAGTCATACATCCAATCATTACTTTCATATCCAACGAACGGGCTAAGTTTAACATTTTATTAGCTTCGCGCATTCCTGTACACTTCATTAACTTAATATTTATACCGGAATAAACTCCGTGTGCTTTTATTACATCAGGAATTCTCTGAATCGATTCATCACCAATTATTGGAAGAGGCGAGTTTTGTGTTAGCCACGCGATATCATCTATTTGTTCTTTGGGCATCGGCTGTTCAATAAATTCAATGTTTCTTTCGTTCAACCAATTTATCATATCCAATGCAAAATGTTTATCCTTCCAACCTTGATTAACATCAACAGTAAGCGGAACATTTGTAACTGATCGAATTGTTTCAATCATCTCCTTATCATTTTCTCTTCCGAGTTTAACTTTTAATACTTTAAATTGTTCAGCTTCTTTCACTTTTTGCCTGACAACTTCCGGAGTATCAATCCCGATTGTAAAAGTTGTAAATGGAGTTGTTGTTTTATCATAACCCCATATTTTGTACCAGGTTTGATTCATTAATTTTCCAACAAGATCATGCAGCGCTATATCTACAGAGGCTTTGGCTGCGGTATTTTTCTCTGCAATAGAATCAACGTAATCTAAAATCTTTTCCATTTCAAATGGATCATTAAATTGGCCTAAATCTACTTTTGATAAAAAAGCAGTTGCGGTTTCTTGTGATTCCCCAAGATATGGCGGCATGGAAGCTTCGCCATAACCTTTAATTCCTTCGTACTCAATTTCCGTAAGCATAACCGGAGTGGTAGTTCTGGAATTAACAGCAACAGTAAAAACATGTATTAACTCAAGTGTATATGGTCTAAAAGTGAGTTTCATTTTTGAGCCTTTACTTTTTATAATATTTTTTGCAAAAGTAGAAACTGGAATCGATGCTGCTACAGATCCGGCTGCTATTATTCCTGTAGTTTTAAAAAAATCTTTTCTTGTTTGTTTCATAGATTTATTTCTGTTTAATAATTCTCAGTTAATTTTCTTAGTTCAGATGAAAGAGCATAAAATTCAGTTTGAGTAAGTTCTTTAAGATAAACCATTCCGTAAGCTGCTTGTACTCTTGGATGATTGTGCTTTAAGAAAAAATCTTTACCTAAACATAATCTTATGGTCTGATATTGTTCAACCTGAATACGTTGTGCAAGACGTGAAAATGGCCCATCGTATTCCCAGCTTGGAAAACTTGCTGCACGTTGTGATCCATAACTGTTTAAGAAAGTATTTTCCATTATCGCCATTGAGTTTAGGCTGACAGGAATAAAAATATTTGCTTCAGCAGGGTGGAAGCGATACCAAACATTTCGATATCCCCAAACTTTTATGTTGTTGATTCCTGTTTCTTTTTCATAAAGCTTTAATGCTTCGGCAGTTGCTTGTAAAACTTTATAGTGCGTATCAGGTCCGCTTCCTTCAGGATCCAAAGCAACAGTAACAATTGTTGGTTTAATTTTCTTGAGTAAATTTAAAATAGGAATTACATCTCTATCCATTTCTGGGTTTTCTGTAAAAATATCACCCTGGTAAAATCCAAGGCGCATATGCGAAACGGAACTTGTGTTAAATCCAAAAAACGCCCAAACGAGTTCTTCTTCCCATTCCCGCATCATTCCTTTTAATTTTTGTACATGGGGAATGTCTTTTTTACCGGGATATTGGGTTTGAAAATAATTGATTAATTCATCAACCCTATCTTCAAGATAGGTAATGTTATCCTCTTCATAAATTTCAACCATGTTTCTTAGCAATCTACGGGAAACAGCTTCTTTACGGATTGTTCTACTGTGCTCAGCTAAACCATCAAGATATAAATGAATATCACGATCTTTTCCTTCTTTAAATTCCGGATCAAAATAACGCTGAGTAAAACGTGAAGTAAAATCAGGATGTCCCAAATAAAATTTCAAATCTTCGAGTAATCCAAGCATATAAGAATTTGTAACTGCGGTGAATCCGCTTGTCATCGTTACAAAGTGATGATGATTACTTGAATCTCTAACTAAATGATTTATATATGGTAAATATCCAAGCGGAATATCATCGTGATGCGGCCCTGTATGAAGTACAGTTTGATTTGAGACCGGTAACATTCCACGATCAAATCTTTCAATGATCGAACCATGAATTTCAGTTCCAATTTCTAACGGGGTTTTATTTGTCCTGTCCAAAATAAGTTTTGTAATCTGATTAGAGTTGTAATCTTCAACTGTTAGATCAATCAAAGATTTATTTTTTTCTAAGCAAAGATTTACAACCGCTCTTTCAATCGAAGCTCTTGAAATTTCTTCTTCCTTTATAACATCATCATATCTTCTTTGAAGCAATCTAAAAGCAGCGCCGTTTGTTAAATAAAATCTAGCGTTGGGTAATCTTTGCAATACTGTTGCTGGATATTTATTGGTTATTGCTGTTTGAATCGAATCTCTAACAATATTTCCCTTCGCTTCTCCTGCGGCAATTATGATTGCAGTCGCGTCTTCATTGTAAGTTATGGTATCAAGCCCGATGGTAATTACCAATCTCTTCTTAGCAACTTCAATACCGTCAAGATCACTTGCTGCTGCAGCCTGTGTTTCATAGTTGGTTTGTATTAATCTTGTAGTTGAATAATGATCGCTGCCCATAACATTAAAACCAATATGCCCATCCGGTCCAATTCCGCCAAGGAAAAATCCTATACCACCCATTTCTCTAATTTTCTTTTCGTAATCTGTACAAAATTGATCGACAAGTTCTATTGTTTGCTTTTGATACCTCTCTTGAGTTGTTGATGCCCAGCGTGTACGCAATGTTAAATCGATTACTTCATCAGGAAAAATTTCTGAAAGAGATAAATTATTTGATGTTGGTATTTCATTAATATTCATCAACAAAGCTTTTTTTATATCTAATCCCCAATTACTGAAATAATACTTTTGAATGTAATAATAAAAGCTATTATGCTGATGAGAATCAATTGGATAAAATTCATCAATCTGAACAAATCGAAGTTTAGAAATATCTGGTTTATTTCCGGAATCAAGATCAACCTTTTTTAATGCACTAACAACATCATCCTTGTCCCAATTTTTTAAAAAATACGCAACCCATTTTATAAAATGCTCAGGAGTTTTACCTGTTGGTAAGGAAACAACTCCATTTGTATTTTGCTGTATCCATTCTATAAATCTTAAAGCTGTCATTTTCCCCAGTTCAGGAAAATTTGCAACCTGGATTACAGGAATTTTTTCAGCTGGTTTGTAAATTAATTGTTTTTGTGATTGTTCGAGGTAATACTGTTCAACTTTAGATATCATTTTAAATTATCTTATATAAGTGGCTAAATATTATTGGATTTACTAGTCAAATATACTGAAGCTGATATTGTATTTAAAGAATCAGCTATCACAAAACAAAATATTATTAATACTTTGTGTAAATTTGTATCAATAATTTTAACTAGTAATTCAAAAATAAATCAAGATATAATTATGAGCTCATCTCAAGACTCCAAAACTCTTTTCGAAGAGATAAGCAAACTTCCCACAGAACAGCGCAACCCACGCTCTATGGAAATTGACGCAAAATCAACTGCTGAAATTATAAAAATTATTAATGATGAAGATAAATTAGTTCCTTATGCAGTTGAACAAGAATTGCCTTACATAGAGCAAGCTGTCGATATAATTGTTAAAGCTCTTAAAAATGGCGGAAGACTTTTATACTTTGGTGCTGGTACAAGCGGAAGATTAGGTGTTGTTGATGCTTCTGAATGCCCGCCAACCTTTGGAACGCCTTATGGAATGATTGAAGGTTATATCGCCGGTGGAAAAGAAGCAATGTTCCGTGCGCAGGAAGGTGCCGAGGACAAAGAAGAAAACGGTGCAATAGAAGTTATGGAGGCTAATGTTACCGCAAAAGATGTTGTTTGTGGAATTGCCGCTAGCCGTAGAACTCCATACGTAATTGGGGCAGTAAAAAAAGCAAAAGAACTAGGTGCTAAAACACTTTACGTTACTACAAACCCGAGAAAAGATTTTGATATTGAAGAAGTTGATGTTGCAATTTGTCCTTACGTTGGACCCGAAGTAGTAATGGGCTCTACAAGAATGAAAAGTGGAACTGCGCAAAAATTAGTTTTAAATATGCTTACAACTGCTGCTATGATAAGACTTGGTAAAGTTTATGAAAACATGATGATTGATTTGCAGATGACAAATAAAAAACTTGTCGAAAGATCAAAAAAAATTGTGATGACTATTACAGGACTTAGTTATGATGAGGCTACTATTGCTCTTGATAACGCAAAAGGACATGTTAAGACAGCACTTGTAATGATTAAAGCAAACGTAACTTTTGATGAGGCAACTAAACGTTTAGAAGCGGCTGATGGCTTTGTACGAAAAGCGATCGTAAAATAAAATTGTAATTAAAAAAATAAAAATATAATTGCATAAACAGCTACAAATCAGTAATTTTATGCAAGTTTAGTCGAAAAAAATTAACATTTAACTAATAATTACTAACTAACATCTTAGGAGATCTCAATGAACCGATTTCTTACATTATTAACAGTTCTATTATTATTATCACTTACATACATACAAGCTCAAACATTTCCTCGCACTGCTGAAATAACTGATCCTTCAATGCTCGAAAGAGGTTTTGGAGCAATTGTAGCAGGAGTTGATTTTGATGGCGATGGATTACCGGAAATTTATGCTTGCAATACAAATATGATTGATGACCCTTATGAGGTAATACCAAGACTTTACAAGTTTGAATGGAATACAACAACATCTACTTGGGATTCTGTTTGGGCAACTGTTGCTCCGGTAGAACTTCAAAATACTTGGCCTGCGTTAACGTATGGCGATTTAGATAAAGATAACAAAATGGAATTATATTGGGGTCCAGTCAACAACATTGGGACTGATTTAAATCCAGCAAGAGTATTGGTTTATGAATATCCTGGTGATGGAAGTGACGGTATGGGTGTCTCTGATGGTTTTGGTGGATTCGAACCAAATGCAAAAACTTCTTTGGTTTCGACCCCCAGTTTCAATTTAAGACCAGTAAAATTTGTTGTTGCTGATCCTGACAATGATGGTACTGATGAATTAATCTTTGTAGATAGAGCTGCAACCTGGCATATTGGAATAATATCGGTTGACGATATTCCTGATAATGGTGGTGGCTTTGAAACCTGGACAACGGAGTTTTCAGGAGAAGGTATACCTGAATTAGCTGGGACTCCATACGACTTAGTCGTTGTAGATAATATTATTGCAGTAATTAATAGTGATGGTACTACTGCGCTTTTGAAATATGAAGGAGGAAATTGGGTTACTACGCCAATCCAGAGTGGTGTTATGGAAAATAATTCTTCATTCAAAGGATCTGTTCAAGTCAAATTTTCGGATAACAGTACTGGAGTATATGTTGGCAGTTGGTTAAGTGGTAAAGTTTATTTAGTTGATAAAGCTCAGGGAGCTGATACATTGGTTTCATATGAGGTTGCAGATTTTTCATCTTATGCAGTAAGATTAAATGGCGCTGGCGCTGGCGATTTAGATAATGATGGAAATCCGGATATGGTATTTGGGGCACGATATATGGCCGGAAATACGGTTAAAGTTCCAATTTTTAGATTAGAATATCAGGGTGGAGACAAAACACTTCCTTCTAGTTATACCTCCTCTATAATTGATTCTGCATATTGGGATAATAACGGTGATATGGACGTTATTGTTGTTGCTAATCTTGATGGAGATGCTGCGGATGAAGTTTTATATACTCAAGGATATTCCAGAGGCAACCCAACGGATGCTCCTATGCCAATTATTCTTCTTGATTTACAAACAACCCCAGTTTCTGTTGAACAAGAAACTGATGTAGTTCCAACTCAATTTTATGTTGATCAGAATTATCCAAACCCATTCAATCCATCAACTCAAATTAAGTTTGGAATTACTGAAGCAGCCAATATTGATTTAAGAATTTATGATGCTCTCGGAAGAGAAGTTGCAGTTCTTATCAGTAATCAATTTATGGGTGCTGGTTCTTACAATGTTAAATTTGATGCATCAAATCTTGCAAGCGGAACTTACGTTTACCGTATGACTGCAGGCGCAAACACAGTTTCTAGAAAGATGCAGTTACTTAAATAGTTATACTTATGTTGTTAAGGGTTATCCGAATACCGTCTTACTTTTCAGTTTTTGCTGATAGATTGTTATTCTGATAACCCTTTTATTTTATGCGTTTTATTTCAGTCTTTTAACAGACCCAAAACAGGCAGTACAAAACTCGAATTCTTTACATTAAATTTTGCCACAAGAGGTCACGATGAAAAAATTTTTACTTTCTTTTATTTCTTTCCTTTTTTTATTTATTCTATTTATTCAAACACAATTGTATGCTGGTGTAACAGGTAAGATTGCCGGAAAAGTTACTGATACTCAAACTGGCGAAGAACTTATCGGCATAAATGTTTTGATTGAAGGAACCACAACAGGCGCTGCCACTGGAATTGATGGGACATATATAATCAATAACATTGAACCTGGTGTGTATACTTTGATTTTCAGCGGTGTTGGTTACCAGAAAAAAGTTGTTACTAATATTAGAGTAGCAAGCGATTTCACGACAACAATAGATATACAGCTTTCAACTGAAGCTATTGGACTTGAAACCATTATTGTTGAAGCAACAAGACCAATGGTTAGAAAAGATCTCACGTCTTCTCAAACTTCAATAGATGATTCCCAGATCAGATCTTTACCTGTAGAAAGCATAAGCCAGTTACTTTCGTTACAGGCTGGTATCACAAAGGGCTCAAGTGGAGAACTTCACATTCGTGGCGGAAGATCTACAGAAATTGCTTACAATGTAAACGGTGTTTCCGCTATTAACCCATTCGATTTTGGAAGAACAGTACAAATTTCCACAAACGCGGTTCAGGAGTTATCTGTTGTTAGCGGTACTTTTAATGCTGAGTATGGAAATGCGTTAAGCGGTGTGGTTAATACAATCACAAAAGAAGGTGGTTCTAAATACACTGCTACTTTATCATACTACACGGGCGATTATATCAGTTCTTCTACTAATATTTTTTATAATATCGATGATATTGATCCAGTTAACAATCAGGTTGTTGAGGGAACATTTGGCGGTCCGATTCCACTGCTGGAAGATAATTTTACTTTCTTTTTTTCGGGCCGATACAATAATGATAAAGGTTATTTGTATGGAATAAGACAGCATACGGTATTTGATTCACTATCGAGAGACCCAATACAAGCAAATGTTTTAAACATTGCGCAAACTGGGGACAATTCAATTGTATCGATGAATCCAAGTAAAGATTTAAACACCACGGCAAAGTTTACTTACAAACCAATTCCAACAATAAAAATTAATTATGATCTTGTTTATTCAAACTCCGATTATAAAACATATGCACACGATTATAAATATAATCCCGATGCAAATTATAACAGGATGGATTGGGGATTGATAAATTCATTAGAATATAGACACGCTGTAAGTAACAGTACTTTCTTTTCGTTAAAAGGTTCTTATAGTATTTATGATTTTAAAAGATATTTATATCCATTACTTGATGCTTTGGGAAATGAAGTTTCATTTAATCCTGGTAAAAGCTTAAACGGTTTACATGCTGATCCTCGATATCAACCAGATGATAAAAATACATCATATAGCCCTTATACTTTTGTTTCCGGCGGAACTCAGTCTGAACATTTTTATCAGCGCTCCTACACTTCGGAAGTTAAGTTTGATATTACAAGTCAGGTTACAAATCAGCACGAAGTTAAGTTTGGATTAAAAAGTAAGTGGGATACTATGGATTTTGTTTTCTTTGATGTTTTAAGGAACCGAAGCAAATATTTAACTCCAATAATTCCTGACCCGGAATCTCAAATCGCTTCTATAGATATTTATACTCGTTCACCAAATCAATTCTCAGGATATTTGCAGGATAAAATGGAATTTACGAGTATGATCTTAAACGCCGGTTTAAGAGTAGATTATTTTAACGCAAATACGCTCTATGCTCCAGATCCATTAAAACCTACTAAAAATCTTACTGATGCCGAAGCAAAAATTACATTTAGTCCGAGACTTGGTATTTCTTTTCCAATCACGGATGAAGGAATAATACATTTTTCTTACGGTCATTTTTATCAATTACCGCCCTTTAGATTTTTATATACAAACCCCAATTTTGAAGATATAGATGCCGAACCAATATATGGTAATGCCAATCTTAACCCTGAAAAAACAGTTACTTATGAATTGGGGTTACAACAGCAATTGACCGAGACAGTAGCTTTTAATGTTACAGGGTTCTACAAAGATGTTCGTGATTTACTAGCACAACAGCAAATTAGAATCAGTAGCAACTCAATTTATCAAAAATATGTAAATAAAGATTATGGAAATATAAAAGGCATAACATTTTCATTTACAAAAAGAAAAATGCAGGATGATCTTTTTGGCGCTTCTATTGATTACACATTTCAGGTTGCAGAAGGTAATGAAACAGGGGCGGATGCCTTCTTTATTGATCTACAGTCCGGAAGACAAAGTGAAAAAACTCCTGTTCCGTTAGATTGGGATCAATCGCACACACTTAACGGCGTTGTTACATTTGGTGGCGATAGAGATTGGACTGTTACACTTGTTACTTCACTTGGAACCGGTCTTCCATATTCACCAGAGCTTACCGAACAGCAGATTTATCTACGAACCAATAGCGGAAGGAAACCACTTCAAACAAATGTTGATTTATTAATTGATAAATCTTTTATGATTGAAAGTACAACGTTAACTATATTTCTAAAAGTGTTTAACCTGTTCGATACGAAGAACGAACGATTTGTTTATGATGATACGGGAAGAGCAACTTATTCGTTAGAACAGACCAAAGGTGGGCCAGAGGCGACAAATGAAATATCTCAAATTTATCCGGAAATTAAATCTGCAACCGAATACTTTAACCGACCAAACTACTATTCAGCACCAAGAGAAGTTAGACTTGGTCTTACAATAGAGTATTAATGAAATTTATGGAGTAAAAATATGTTGAAAATAAAAATAAAATATTTTATTGCAGTTCTTTTGATCTCTCCTTTTCTGCTTATTACAATTAATGCGCAGCCCGAAGATGTAATACAGAGAAGACAAGTTGAACATCAAGCGGTAAAAGATTTCTTAAATATTAAACTTTTAAATGCACCTAAAAACAGTAATAGTAATACCAGTACGTTAAAATATTCTCTCTTAAATTATCTTCACAAAACCAAAGGGGAAGATGATAGAAAATCTTTTTTTATGAATGGTAACAATGTCGCTGTTGAGATTGAAAACTATGGTGGCATTGCCCCCGGTTATGGAAGTATTAGAAATATTACTAATCTAATTTGGAGAGATGCGCCGTATATCTTTCAATTTTGTCCTATCGTTGGCGCATCAGTATTAGATACTGCAGGAGAAAGAGTTCATATCATAACAGATGGTATGAATGATTGGGATTATGAAGGCTTAAGAGAAATTGATCCAGGCACAGGATTAAAATGGCAATGGCAGCCGCTTCCTGGATATGCAGATCCTAACCAGCCTTACATTGCATCAAATCCAACTTTTGACACTGATCGTGATGGAAAGCCTGATAGCTGGCCTAGAGATTGGTATAATGAAACGTTGGGTGAATATGTTTGGCCCGGATATTTAGTACAGGGAGAAAATAATGCTGATCTTGAAGCCTTTTTTGCAATGGATGATAGAGATAATAAAGAATTTGGTTACTATCCATATACTAATGATCACTCGAAACAAGGTCTGGGAGTTCAAGTAGATGGAAGAGCTTTCCAGTGGAGCAATGCGTTAGCAGCAAATACAATATTCTTTGTATGGTCAATTACAAATGTGAGTGATACACCGTTAGATACAGTTGTTTTTGGGATTTATGGTGACCCAGATATAGGTTATGATGGACTTGGAGGTAATGAGCCTGCTGATGATAACGGGCTCTTTATTTCGCCTTATGATAGTGTAATTAACGGACAAAATATCCCTTTGTATGCGAGAAATATGGTTTATTTTTTTGATGGAGATGGAATTGGCGATAATGGCAAAGTGCTAGGATATTTAGGCTGTAAGTTTCTAGAATCACCGGGTAATCCTAATGATGGAATTGATAACGATGGAGATGGTTTTATTGACGAAAGACAGGATAATGCAATCGATGAAGATGGTGATTGGGACTTTGAAATTGACGATGTTGGAAAAGATGGAATTGCTGGGACAGCCGATGAAGGGGAAGGAGATGGAATTCCTACATTGGGAAACCGATTGGCTGATGGAAGACCTGATCCTTTGCAGCCTGGTGAGCCCAATTTTGGCTATACAGATTTGGATGAATCCGATCAAGTAGGTTTGACAAGTTTCCATAGCACTAAATGGAGAGATACAAGGATAGCTGAAGATGAAAATATATGGAATGCAACAGAACCCGGTAAATTTACTGAGATAACAAATAACGAAGATATTGTATTTATATTTGGTTCCGGATATATATCACTTGCACCTGGTGAAACAAAAAGAATATCTATGGCATTTCTTTTTGGAGAAGATCGTGATGATCTTTTAATAACTGCAGAAACAGTACAAAATATATATAACAAGAATTATAAATTTTTCAGACCTCCTGATCTCCCTAAAGTATCCGCAGTTCCAGACGATAAAAAAGTTACTTTATATTGGGACTCGAATGCAGAAAATAGTATTGACCCGATTACCGGAAAAGATTTTGAAGGTTATGCTATCTACAGAAGTACCAGACCAGATTTTGCTGATCAACAAAACATTACCGATGGAAAAGGATCTAAATATTTATATGAGCCGCTTAAGGATATTAATGGCTCCGAAGCTAAGTGGGATCTAATTAATGATTGGAGAGGGTTTCATCCAGTTCCTTATAATGGAAGGGGAATTAGTTATTATCTTGGAGATAACTCTGGGCTAGTTCATACTTTCGTGGACTCAAACCAAGTTAGAAATGGTCAAACATACTACTATGCTGTTGTTGCATATGACCATGGGGATTCAGTTGATTATCCCGTATCAGAAACTACAAAAAAAGTATCCTTAGACCCGATAACTAATCAAGTTACGTTATCAAATAATACGGTAAGTGTAATCCCTGGCCCAAGAGCAAGTGGCTACGAGACCCCCAAAATAAATTCCACTGATATTTTACATCTAAATGGAAGTGGTAATGGAACTTTAAATTTTGTCATTTTAAGTGACACTGAATTAAAGGATGAATTATATACTATCACATTTAAAGATACTGTATTTCTTCAAGACACAACCTTTATAGGAAAAAATTACTCTGTTATTGGTGAAAAAGCATACTCCGAATCCTTCTATCTGTATGGCACTAAATTTTCTAGCCTTTCAAAGGGTAACATAATTAATGATGCGTTATTACAAGTTAAAGATGCTATAGGAAATATATATCAACTTGATGTTGACTTTGAGTTGAACTTTGAAAAGGGTACAATTAAAAGAACAGCAAACAGTTCAATGCTTGAAGGAACAGAGTATTATATCACATTTAAAAGTTATGCAATTTTTCAGAGCACGGCATTAGATGATGAAGATTTTAATCCTGTTTTTGATGGAATACTTTTGAAGGTAAAAGACAACCCGATATTCCAGTTAGACAATGCAAAAACTAAATGGTCAAATTCCAATATTTATGTCCCCTATACCATTGATTTGGCTTCAATTGGTGCCGCATCAAGAAAGAAATTATATCCTGGTGATTATATCCTTACATTTGTTGATGAAGAAATTTACACAGCAAAAAAAATAGTATCTGGTCAAATGATTGAGATTCCTGTTAACTATAAAGTAGATGAAATATCAACAGGAGTAGATATTCCAATAGTAACTCTATTGAATGAAAAAGCAAAAAATGATTCAGCATATACAAGAGGTGATGAAATCATTTTCTTTCAGCCTGGTGCTGTAGGAATCTTAACAGATACATTAACTTGGGGCGTAACGCTTGCAAAGGTCAGTCAAACTGATTCTTTAATCCCTGGTAGTGGTTATAATTTACTTATCTATACAAAGAGACCATTCAAAAATTCAGATATATTCACACTGCAAACGAAAGCTGGATTTATTGATACACGCTTAGCCTCTTCAAGTCTTGATAACATTTATGTTGTACCAAATCCATACGTTGGAGCAAACGAAATTGAACCTGCTAATAAATTATCTGGACAAAATCGCGGTGAGCGAAGAATCTATTTCGAAAATCTCCCGATGAAATGTTCAATAAGAATCTTTACTCTAAGTGGCGAACTTGTTACCACACTGGAACATGATTCAGGTGCAGAAAATGGAAGAGAATTCTGGAATCTTTTAAACAACGACGGTTTTAGTGTTGCTTATGGTGTTTACCTTGCGCACATAGATGCACCGGGCGTTGGTGAAAAGTTAATTAAGTTTGCTTTAATTAAGTAAGGAAATGCAGGAGATTATTATGAAAAAAATATTTTATATAGCGAGCATTTCATTTGCATTAATTTTTGCAATCAATATGAGTGCTCAAACAACTAAAACAGGAACCACCGCAACGCAGGTTCTTAAATTTAATGTTGGTCCAAGAGCTATTGGAATGGGCGGTGCATTTACCGCTGTTTCAGACGACATTACTGCTTTATATTGGAATCCTGGCGGAACGGCAAACATAGTTTCTAATGAAGCATTTTTTAATCATACTTCTTTATATGCTGATATTAGACATGATTTTGCTGCTTATGCTACTAATCTTTCTGGATTGGGAACTGTTGGTGCGTTTGTATCAGTTCTTTCAATGGATGAAATGCAAGTGCGAACAATTGAAAATCCTGAAGGCACCGGCGAGTTTTTTGATTATTCCACTTTGGTACTTGGATTAAACTACTCACGATTCCTTACAGAAAATTTTTCAATTGGATTTAATGTAAAGTACATTAGTGAAAACTTATGGCACATGAATGCAACGGGACTTGCTGTTGACATCGGAACTCTTTATAAAATTCCGGTATTAAATGAGTTAAGAATTGCGGCAAGTATTTCTAACTTCGGAACTAAGATGCAGCTCTCCGGAAGAGATGCTACGGTAATATTTCCTTCCGGTTCAAGCGGTAGCAATTTAATCAATTCTAACATTGAGTTAGATAAGTTTGATCTTCCTTTACTTTTTAGATTTGGATTATCTGCAGATGTAATTAAAGAGGGTACATCAAGATTGACTGCAGCAGTTGATGCAATTCATCCAAATGATCATACAGAATATCTTAACACAGGTGTAGAATACGCTTGGAATGAAATTATTCATCTTAGAGCTGGTTATAATTCTTTATTTGAGAAAGATACTGAAAAAGGACTAACACTCGGATTTGGATTGTATTATAGAATTGTTGATCTGATAAAAGTAAAGCTTGACTATGCTTATCAAGATTTCGGAAGGTTAGAAGAAGTACATTATTTTTCTGTCGGAATTAATTTCTAAAAGCATGTTTAAGTGTCTACTTTTTATACTAGTTACTATTACTACCTTTTCAATGGCGCAGGTCTTTCGAATAGATAGACCTGTGCCTGATAATATCCAAACTAATGGCTCCTATCTTTACGGTGAGGGAAGTATTTCGAATCCCGGAAATGCTCATAATGGAACGGATATTCTTGTTCGTTGGGACACAGTTTATTCTGCAACAGATGGTATTGTAAGTTTTGTGGGATACAATCCGACAGATACAGGGCAATTTGGTGGGTACGAGCCAAATGGTGCTGGTAATTATATTTTTGTCAAATCTTCTTGGAATAACTCGGATTATTATTTTCTTTATGGTCATCTTACACGCCCCTACACGTTTGTTGGGCAAACTGTAATCAAAGGACAACCGATTGCGTTGTCTGGAAATACGGGTTACTCCACAGGTGCTCACTTACATTTTGAAATTAGGAAGGGAACACAAAGCAGCGGCATTAGAAATAAGAGAAATGCCGAACTTTGGTGTGGCATTACAGGAATGGGAGCGATCTATGGAAAAGTTCCAAATGCACCGGATGAAACACGCGTGAATATTACTCCCGATCCTAAACCACGACCACCTTATACAACTTATGGATATTCACTGACGTATTTATTTGCAGATACAAAAATTGGTTCGGATGATATCTACCAAGAAAATTATGCCATTGGTGATGTTAAACCCGGAACATACACAATAACTGCACCTACAATGAACTACACAAGAACTGTTACGGTTGTTGCTGGACAAGTTGTAAATGCAGATCCACCAACGGGAATTGCGGAGAATGTTACTGAGGTAAACGAATATAACCTTGCACAAAATTTTCCAAATCCATTTAATCCCTCTACAGCAATAAGATTTGAAATACCACAAAGCAGTTATGTGCAATTAAAGATTTATGATTTACTTGGAAGCGAAGTTGCAACGTTAGTTGATGAAATACGAGGAAAGGGAATTTATCACGAATTATTTTTTGCTGATAATTTGGCTTCTGGAATATATGTCTATTCTCTGAGCGTTACGTCCACCGATGGTTTGAATGTTTTTAGGGACAATAAAAAAATGACGTTGGTTAAATAATTATTAGTTACCACAAACCTGTTCAAAAACTCTTTTAAAATTTCCACCTAAAAATTTTGCGACTTCTAATTCAGTGTATCCATGTTGTAATAATGCTAAAGTTAAATCCGGAAATTTACTTGTGTCTTCCAATCCCAAAACTACATTTGTTCCAATGCCATCAAAATCTGAACCTATAGCAACGTTATCAGTAGATCCAAGTAATTGTACTATATGATCAATATGCAGAATAACATCACTTATTGATGCAGTTGAAGTATTACTTAGAAACGGTGGATAAAATACAATCCCGATTACTCCGCCGGAATTTGCGATATCCTGTATCTGCCAGTCGTATAAATTTCTTGTATGATTTCTTATTGCACGCGCACCTGAATGAGTAGCGACTATTGGATTTGAAGTTTCTTGAAGAATATCCTGAATAGTTTTAATCCCTGTATGAGAAACATCTATGATAACACCAAGAGAATCTAACTTTCTTATAACCTGTCTGCCAAAAGTATTTAAACCTTGAGTTAGAGTGCGACTATCAGCCGCTGCAATTGCCCAGCTTACACTATTATTCCAAGTAATGGTTAAATATCTCATTCCGGCATTATAAAGAGTATCAAGCTTTGCCAAACTTTCTTCAATGTGATGACCACCTTCAACACCAATTACAGCAGCTATTTTATTTTGAGTATTTAGATTCAGCGCTTCTTGCATTGTGGATGCTTGGGCAATTGTTGCCGGATTTGCTTCAAGTTCGGAATAAAATAAATCCCGCATTACAAGTGCTTGCTGAAAATAGTTGGTATAAGCTGTTGGACTAACCCAAATAGAAAAGAACTGAACATCAACACCACCAAGTTGCAATCTTGGAATATCAGTGTGATTGTATGTGTGTAATGTTGAAAGATGATACGTTGGATCATCAATCATAACTTCAAGAACATCATTGTGTAAATCAATTAATGTGTATTTATTGTGGATCGTTTGAAGCTGAGATGTAAAAATTTCTCCACCAACGATTGTAGCAATAGTTGTATCGGCTGCATAAGAAAATTTTGTAACAACAATTTCAACATTAATTGATTCTAAACTTTTTGCAGAATTATAGTTGTTTGAAATTCCAGATCTGATTTCCCCAAGTCCTATTCCGTTTCCACCATCAAGCTGAATCATTTTATTTGTGATGGATTGATTTCCAAAAGCGACAGTATAAAAATAAACTCCTGCACTTCCTTTGCTAAACCAATCAACGACGTAACTCCCTTTTGACAGAAACAAATTTCTAATATCTACCAATTCTCCTAGAATATTATGAACCATAATAGATACATTATCATCAATCGGAATTAAAAATCCAATTTTCGTGGAAGGGTTAAATGGATTTGGAAAATTTTGACTTACTTCTAAGCTTGTTGGCAGAAAATTGTTTTCATTCTCGACCGCAGTTAAAATATTATATTGCCAATTCCCAATAGCATCAGAAAAGACAGAATCAACCGAACCGTTAGATAAATTTTTTATTTGAATTTTTGCGTCTTGAATAGGGGAGTTTGTTAAAATGTTCTTAACATTACCTGAAAATGAAACAGATTGTGCAAACTGTGATGCAGAGCAGAATGAAATTAAAATAAGGATAATAATTAATTTCATAATTTATCTTCTTCTACCACCAAAGCCCAATACACCAAGTATACCACGACTAATTTCTCTAACTAAAGTTCTTCCAACTTGTTTTGAGAGTGGACTGCTAATCACTTTTTCCATTGTGCTCTTTTCTTGTCGGGTACTTTTTCTGGTTGTAGTAGTTCGTGGTTGAGGATCATAATTTCTATTCTGAGTTTCAGGAACTTTTAGATCAAATTCTCTTGCAGCATCTAATTTTTTATTAAGGATTTCATAAGCACTTTCTCTGTCAACTGCTTGGTTATATTTGCCAACTAATTTTGAGGAATTAATATTGGCAGTAAGTTCATCTTCATTTAAAATATCCATTCTTGATCTTGGTGCACATAGCAAAGTTGCAGCTAATGGAGTTGGAACTCCTTTTTCATTTAACGCACTAATTGCCGCTTCACCAATTCCAAGTGAAGTGAGCAATTCATCTGTTTTATAATATACTGATATAGGATAATTTTCTGAAGTAAGTTTAATCATTTTTCTATCTTGCGCAGTAAAAGCACGCAATGCATGTTGTATTTTTAGTCCAAGCTGACTAAGCACTGCTTGAGGCACATCTGTTGGATTTTGAGTGCAGAAATATATTCCCACACCTTTAGACCTTATAAGTTTTATTATGGTTTCAATCTGATCTAATAAAGCTTTACTTGCTTCATTAAAAATAAGATGTGCTTCATCTATTACGATAACTAATTTTGGTTCAGCTTTATCCCCAAGCTCTGGAAATGTGGAATAAATTTCCGCTAGCATAGATAACATAAAAGTAGAAAATAATTTTGGTCGATCCTGCAAATCAGTTAACCGTAAAACAGAAATTATTCCATTCCCATTCTCATCAATCCGAAGAAGATCTTCAACTTCAAATGATTTTTCACCAAAAAATACATCAGCACCTTGCTGTTCAAGTTCAACAACTTTTCTTAAAATTGTTCCGATTGAAGTTGGAGAGATTGCACCATAATCTTTTTCAATCTCTTTTTTGCCTTCAGCCGAGGCAAATTGTAAAACTTTTTTCAGATCTTTTACATCAAGGAGTGGCAAATTATTATCATCACAATATTTAAACAGGATGGTAATTAATCCTGCTTGTGTATCATTTAATTCTAATATTTTTGAAACCAAAATTGGTCCAAATTCTGAAATTGTTGCACGTAGCCGAGTTCCTTTTTGATCAGATAAAGTAAGAAACTCAACTGGAAATTTTTTTTGTTGATATGGAACTCCAATTTTGGAATGTCTTTCTTCTATTTTAGGATTAGAAGTTCCCTCAGCGGCTATTCCGCTCAAATCGCCCTTAATATCCATCAGTAACACAGGGATACTTTTTTCAGAAAGTGATTCCGCAAATAACTGAACTGTTTTAGTTTTTCCGGTTCCGGTTGCACCTGCAATTAACCCATGCCTGTTAATGGTGCTTAATGGAATTTTTATGTGGAGGTTTTGTTGAGGTTTACCATTATAAATTGCAGTTCCAATTATTACTGAATCACCCTTAAATGTGTAACCATTTGTAATTTCCGAAATAAAATTATCTGGTGCGCTCATATTTTATCCTGGTTTTATAAAAAATCTAAAAAAGAAGGGAATTGAAAATACTTCCCTAAACGAAAACTTATAAATTTACATTATTTTTAATCAGTATATCCATCAATTTATTAAAATTGAATTTGCATAAAGTTAGATACTCGTACCAAGTCTATTTATTCAGCTATTTCAATATTTTCAATCGTTATAGGATTTATCCTTGTTATAAATTTACCCCGGAAAACTTATTTTATAATTCAATAAAATTTTTAGAATAATGAGTAACTAAATCCAAGTTGCAAAGCTTCTCTTAATTGAGTCTTTCTAGTTTGGCTTATCTCATGAATCACTGTAACCGCAAAATTAACATTGATATAATCATTTACTTTTGCAGAGATGATGTTATCCCATCTTACATCCCATACATCCAGAGAATTAAACCTGGTGAATAGTCTGAGAAAACTTGAATATTTCATATTTTCTAAAAATTCATAATTTACCTCAGTCACTGATTCAAGACCTGTATCAAACTTAAATTTTTCAATTTCAGCTGTTACCGGATCATCTGTATAGCCAGTAAATTTGTTTGCAAATGTTTGTTGAATTGCAATACCAAGCCTTGTTGTAATTATTTTATTCTGATCGTAAGTGAATCCGAGCGCTTCAGATAGGTAACCGGGGTCAAAGAAATCAACTATTTGAATACCGGAAGTCTCAACTGAATAATCATAACCTTTTGTTAAAGAGCTTCTAAATGTTACTGAAAAATATGGATCAACAGCCCAGCCGATATCCCTGGATGCTATGCTTTCAAAATAGATATCATTTTCATTTGTTCTGTATCCTTCATTACCAATTTTAGATCTTCCATAAGTCATATTTAATCTATTTTTCCATTTCCAGGGAGCATTGTTATATATAGCTCCTAAATTGGTGTATGCGGCGAATGCTAATGAATTAGAACCACCCTGTGCCCAATTAGAAAATGAAGTTTGACTTAGATTCAAGCCTACAACTCCAGTCATATTCCAACCTACTTTTAAAAGTGAATCTGGAATATCTTGAGCAAAAGAATTAAATGAGATTGCTATAAAAATTATTAGGAATAGTTTTTTCATAGGTAGAGCCCTCTATAATTAATGAAAGTTTATTGTGTTTTTATAAAATCTAAATTGAGAAATCAAAGACTTGTTCTAGTTTGAATGGAAAATCAAAATAATAAAAGTCCCCATCCTCTTTTTTTACTTTGTCTTTTGTAAGATAATAGTTCTGAGTGGAATCATCCTTAATATCTTTTTTATAAGAAAGAAAAAGTCCTTCTTCAAAGTAATATTTTGGAAGTCTAATCTTTTTGTGTGATGCTAAAAATGCCATATCAATCGATATTTTTCTTATAAAACCGTTACTAATTACCTTAAGATATATTGTTCTCATTTTCCACTCGCTTTAGTACAAAATTAGTTATAATGTCGATAATCTAAAAACCTTAAATATAGCTAAATAGTTCGCAAAGAAGAGATATTTTATAGATATAGCTTATATTTGCAAAATTAAAACAGGATTTATTGATGAAATATTTTACACTCATCTTTCTGATATTTTCCATAGTATTTGCTGATACTGCTTTTTCACAAATTGAAAATGTTCCTATTCGAAATAGCGTATATACTTTTCTTAAAGAAATGAAAGTGAAGGGATTATTATCATTCATCAGGGAAGATGATCCTGTTCTTTCCAGATTTGAAATCAAAGATTTACTTGATAAAATAAATAGTAACCTAAGTGAGCTAAGTTCAACTGAAAAAAAACTTTTGAATAAGTATATATCTGAATTTTCCGGTAGTGTTGATTCTGATACCACGACTCAGCTTTTTAATCCAAAAAATAATTTATTTTCAGATCTAGATGAGATGATGTCTGATAAAGTAAAATATTTATATTCCTACAAAGAACCCGAAAATAATATTTTTATTGAATGGCTCGGACATTTTTATCATGCGCAGGATTTCTCAAATGATTATGCAATCAATTCTAATCTTTATGATATTGGATTTGCAATTCGTGGTACGGTTTTTAATCATCTGGGATACAATCTTACAGTATTTAAAGGCGGAGTAAGCGGCAATAAACATTTGGCAGAAGTTGTTGAACCACGTTTGCTTACCAGCTTTAAATGGTTAGAAGATATCGAAAATATTGGCAACTATGATTTTACTTATGGTTATTTAAAGTATCATACCGAACCCTATGAAAAGATGAACATTAGTTTTCAACTCGGAAGGGAAGACATAACTTTAGGTTATGGATACGGAAGCAAATTGATTCTTTCCGGTGATAACCCAACAATGGATTTTTTCAAGTTTAATTTTGATTACGGAATTATAAACTTCACATCACTTCACGCCTCCACAACCGGCTATTTTAGTTTTACACCCGAGGATCGTTACACTAAATATTATGCGCATAATCATCTAAAACTAAAATTTGATAATTTGTTTGATATTGGAATTGGTGAAACTATGATTTACTCAGGGCGAGGAATTGAACTTGGATATTTATCTCCAGTAACTTTTTATAAGTTTATTGAGATGGGAACACAAGATAGAGACAACGGAAATCTATATTTTGATCTTCAAACAAAATTTTTAAAAAATTTAGAACTACAAGCAACCTTTTTACTCGATGAAAATATTCTTAGCAATCTTGGTGATTTAGAAAAGTACACTAACAAAACAGCCTACCAACTTGGTGCATTTTGGTATCAACCTTTTTCTTTAAATGATCTTTCATTGATAATTGAATACACAAAAATACGGCCTTATGTTTACACACATTTTAATATTAAAAATAACTATACTGCTTTTGGGGCAAATTTAGGGCACAGAATAGGACCAAATGCTGATGAACTGATGCTCAGATCAAACTATAATTTTAATGAATGGCTGAGATTGACACTTGAATATCGTTATCAACGAGAAGGTAATAATGTTTATGCTGATGATGGAACTCTAATCCAAAATGTTGGCGGCGATATTGCACTAACTCACGGATATGTTATTACAACGGATCGAGCCTACTTTTTAGATGGAGAAAAAGTAAATACAAATATTTTTATGTTAGGACTAAGGGTAGAGCCGATAAGAGGTTATATATTTGATATTTCCTACAATAATAAAAATCAAAAGAACATCGCAAAAAATCTCTCTGATAATTTAAGTTACACACTTCTAAAGTTTACATTAGAGTATTAATTTTTTTTGTATCAAAAAAAAACTACTTGTTAATCATAAAAAAGTACTAATGTAATTAGTTGCTAATTATATAATAACCCTCATTTCTGAAACTGCAATAAAACTAATTTCCTATTTGTGAGAAGCTAGAATAATCTCTACAATAATTGGGAAATGAATATACTCCAAAAATTGAAAAATTTTGCATAATGTAATAGTTGCGCGTTGCAAAATTTTGGAACGTAGTTTGATTTACAAGACAGGCAAATAAATAATTCATTAAGGATAATTTTATGAAAAAATTAGTACTTGTTCTATTTTTCTTCGCTGTTGGGACGATTTTAACATTCGCTCAAACAGTTGACTTAACAACATACGGTGTTTCCCCTAGAGATGTCGCGAGAGATACTGTTGACCAATATTTTGATCTTAGCTATAATTCTCTGAAGAATGTAGGTACAGAAGCTAAAGTTTATTTAAAAGGAACTTCCGATGTTACTTTTACATCTCCAACCTGGAATTTTTCTACAAAACCTGCTGGTTCAAACGCTACATTTGGCCCAGTTAAGGATTTAGATACATCAACTCAACTCATAACTTTTATTCCTGATGTTGCTGGTACATATGTGATTGAGTTTTCAGATGGAGGTGACTTGGCATTAATTACTATTAATGCGGCAGTCTATTGGGGTGTTGAAGGTGGACCGGTTTCCTGTAAAACTTGCCATCAAAATACTATCAATAATATACCAGATATTTATAATACCTGGGTAAATACTGGACATGCTTCGGACACAAAAAAAGCATTTGATGGTGAGTTAAGCAGTCACTTTAATGTAAGCTGTATGCCCTGTCACTCAACGGGATACGACTTGAGTGCTGCTAACGACGGATTTGACGATTTTCCGTTCGTATTTCCAACTGTATTTCAACCTGGAATGTATGATTCATTGTCCGTGCTTTATCCCGATGCAATGGGAAGAGCAAATATACAATGCGAAGCTTGTCATGGACCAGGTAGCAACCATTTAAGTGCAATAGATCAATCAAAGATAGATAAATCATTAAGTGCTGAAGTTTGTAATGCTTGTCATGATGCTTCTGGAACACACCATGTAATTGGAGATCAATGGAAACACTCTGGACATGATGCTACAGAATTTGATGGCAGAGGGTTTCATGGCGGACATTTTGTGGGAGCATTTGTTGTGTCCGCAGATAGAGATGGTTGTTCACCATGTCATAGTGGTTCAGGATTTGTACAGTGGATTAAAGAAGGCAGACCAGTTGATGCTTTAGGTCTACCTGCTGCCACAAATATTAGACCACCAGCTATGAATATTTCTTGCGCAGTATGTCATGATCCTCACGATGCTACAAATATTCATCAATTAAGATCAGTCGAATCACAACTTGGTGATGGTACCATTCTTACTGTTGAACAATATGGCACCGGAACAACTTGTATGACTTGTCATAGAAGCAGAAGATACGCAAAAACTTATGCTTCAAATACAAGTAACCAAAGTGCACATTATGGAGCACATCATGGTCCTCAAGCTGACATGTTAGTTGGAAAAAATGCCCCAGATTATGGTATTGAATTTCCAAGTTCACCACACGGTGTAGCAGGCGGTAATGCATGTGTTGACTGCCATATGGTAGGCGAAAAAACAGGTCTTGATGGTAATCCACTTCCTGTTGGCGGACATACTTTCAACATGAATGATGTTGAAGGAAATGATCACGTTGAAGCGTGTGAACCTTGCCACGGAAATGTTGGTTCATCATTTAAAGATAAAAAATATTATATAAATGGTAATGCGGATCTAGATCGTAATGGCATTGCTGAAGGATTACAGTTAGAAGTTCATGGTTTAATGGAACAATTAAGTACACGTTTACCGCATGATGCTAATGGGCTTGTTTCAATTACTAATAATAATGCAGATTCCATTGCACTTACTCCTGCAATTATGAGAGCTGGATATGTTTATATCTGGATTGAAGAAGACAGAAGTTTTGGTATTCACAATCCGGCGTTTACAGTTGCATTATTAAAAGCTGCAATTGAAGATTTAGGCGGTACAGTGGATATTGATTTTGAAAATAATACACCTACGTCTTATTCACTAAATCAGAACTATCCTAATCCGTTTAATCCATCAACAACTATTAGCTTCAATTTACCTGAACAAGCTAAAGTAAAAGTTACAATTTATGATGCACTTGGAAATCAGTTAGAAGTTATAGCTGATGATTTTAAGAGTGCCGGTACTCATAATGTAACCTGGAATGCTTCAAATTACGCTTCAGGAATTTACTTCTACAGACTTGAGGCTGGTAATTTTGTTCAAGCTCGTAAAATGATTTTAATGAAATAATTTGAATGAATGATTAGTTAGTTAGTAGTTAGTTAGATTTCAAAGGCTCAGGTGACTGAGCCTTTGTAAGTTTAAATGAGTTTCTTTTTAGAGTTGATTATATATTATTTGTTATTTTCTTCTACACTTTTTGTATAGACCTTTAAACTTTCAAACGCTTTTAATTGTGAATTTCATCATTCTAAAACAAACTTACCCTAAATTATTTATTTAAAGATTGTTCAAGAAACCATTTATATAATTCTTCATTATTATAAGTTTCTGTCCACGAGTTATGATTTGCTTCCGGATAAACTGTAAACTTAACATCCGAACCACATGATTTCAGTCTTTCAACCATAAATTCTGAAGATTCAATGGGAATTACATTATCTTTTGCGCCATGAAACACCCAAATAGGCATATCTTTTAACCTGCAGGCGTCAGAAGGCATATTCCAACCGCAAACAGGTGCAATCGCAGCAAAACGTTTTGGTTGTGCAATTGCGAGCGACCACGTTCCATTACCACCCATACTTAATCCAGTTACATAAATTCTATTTTTATCAACAAGATAATTTGTTTCAATCTCATCTAATAAAGCTGAAAGAATATCTGTACTCCAAACCTTATCTTCAGAACATTGTGGGGAAACCACGATAAATGGGAATTCTTTTCCTTCATTAATTAATTTTGGCAGCCCGTGTGTTTTAACTTTTTCTAAATCGGTTCCTCTTTCTCCAGCGCCATGTAAAAATAAAACTAATGGAAATTTATTCTCACTTTCTGCATAATCTTTAGGGAGATAAAGAAGATAATTTGCAGTTAAAGTCTTTGTAATTTCTTTTTGAAAATTGTGAGTGGTTTGTTTTTCTTCTTGTGCAAATGAAGGTGTTATCATAATGTATAGTATATAAAATGTTAATAATATTTTCATAATGTTTCCAATATGGTGATTTGAAGAATTGAATTACTTTTTATATTGAATTAAACAAAGTATTGGAACGAAAATAGTAAAAAAAATTCTTAATAACCCCAAACAGCTCTAATACGCTATTTAATAAGGTTTTAACCTACTCAATCTTCAGAATCTCATTCCAAAGTAAAGCTAATCGAGTATTTTTATCAAGCCTGGATGGGAAAATTATTATAAAAAAAAGTAATGCTTACTATCTTAATAAACATTAAATACAGTTTTTATATAGCAGGTGTTTTACCACATTTCTTCTTAATTTTACAGTAATAATAATTATCAAATATGTTTAGTCAATTCACATCCACGCAGGGGCGTTTATGAAAAAAATATTTTCAGTTTTATTTATTTTATTTATTTCTTCAATAACATTTTCTCAAGTTTTAGATGAACTGTATTTTCAGGATAATCACGAAGTATATTTTAAGTTTAATATTTCGGATCGTGCTGAGATACGAACGCTAATAAACATAATCTCTATTGATAATGTTGAAGGTAATACCGTTTATGCATATGCAAATGAAACCGAATTCCGTGAATTTGAAGGATTAAACTATGGTTATACAGTTCTAATTCATCCCGGAAAACTAATTGAACCAGAGATGTCATCAGATCTTGAGGGACTTACTGCATGGGATGTTTATCCAACTTATGAGGCGTACATAACAATGATGAATTTGTTTCAAGCAAACTATCCCAATCTTTGCAGAATAGTTGATGCCGGAAATACAGTACAGGGAAGAAAAATATTATTTGCAGTAATTTCTGATAATGTAACTGAACACGAGGCAGAACCACAATTTATGTACACTTCCTCTATGCACGGCGACGAGCTGACAGGATATGTTTTAATGTTACGATTAATTGATTCACTTTTAACAACTTATGGAACTGATTCAAGAATTACAGAACTTGTTAACAATGCTGAGATTTGGATTAATCCACTTGCAAACCCCGATGGAACATACAGAAGTGGAAACAACACAGTCAGTGGCGCAACTCGCTATAATTATAACAATTATGATCTTAACAGAAACTTTCCTGATCCTATTTATGGTGTTCATTCAAATCAGCAAATAGAAACTACACGGTTTAGAAATATTGCAGAATCAAATAACTTTACGCTTGTTGCAAATTTTCACGGTGGAACTGAGGTAGTAAATTATCCTTGGGATACTTGGACGAATACTCCGCCAGATAATCGTCATCATCCGGATGAAGCGTGGTATCAATATATTTCTCATCTATATGCGGATACTTGCCAGGCAAATGCTCCATCTACATATATGAATGGTTTTGATGATGGGACAACAAACGGTGGCGATTGGTATATTGTGAATCATGGAAGACAGGATTACACAAATTATTTTAGATGGGGCAGAGAAGTAACAATAGAAATTTCTGATACGAAACTAATTCCTGCTTCTCAGCTTCCGGCCCACTGGAATTACAATAGAAAATCTTTAATTAAATATATAGAATCAGTTCTAAAGGGTGTTAATGGAGTAGTAACTGATACTTTAGGAAATCCAATTAAAGCAAAAATCACAGTATTAAATCACGATGTTGATAATTCAGAAGTTTATTCGGACTCAACAGGCTTTTATTTACGTATGCTATCTCCAGGGGCATATTCATTTAAATTTGAAGCACCTAATTATTATACGCAAACTATAAATAATGTAAATGTTAGTTCTTATAATTCATTAACTGTTTTAAATGTGCAGCTTGTTTCAAGTATAATTCCGGTTGAACTCATTTCATTTAATTCATTTGTTGATGGAAATAATGTAACGCTGAACTGGCAAACAGCCACAGAAACCAATAATATGGGATTTGAAATTGAAAGAATGTTATACATCAAAGGTCAAGAGTCAAACGGCTGGGGCAAAATTGGATTTGTAGATGGTAACGGAACTTCGACTGAACCAAATACCTATTCCTATATAGATGAAAATTTAATTTCTGGAAACTATCAGTACAGATTAAAGCAAATTGATTTTAATGGATCGTTTGAATATTCAAATACAATCAATGCAGAATTTACCTTGCCAATTGAATTTTCATTGGGACAAAATTATCCTAACCCATTTAATCCAACGACTTCAATACGATATAGTATTCCTAATGTCATTTCTACCGAAGGGAGAAGTCTAAATGTATTACTTAAGGTTTACGATGTTCTTGGAAATGAAATTGTTACACTAGTTAATGAAGTTAAACCTTCAGGGAATTATGAAGTTGAATTTAATGCGAAAAGTATTTCAAGTGGAATTTATTTCTATAACTTGAAAGCTGGTTCCTTTTTTGAAACTAAAAAGATGATACTCTTGCAATAATTTTCCGGCGGGAGGTATTTAACTTCCCGCATATCTTATTTTGAATAACCTCTTATTTTTATATCTTGCTGCAAGAAAATCCGATAGAGAATTATAAAATGAGAAATTATACAATCCTAATTATTGTTTTCGTTTCTTTCTTAACTTTTGCATACTCAGGTTTGTTTGAATACGATTTATTAGGTGGAACAGAATTAAACGGAAGCGGCTGCGTTTGCCACACAGTTGAACAAGACACTTCAGTTTCAGTTTGGATTGTGGGTCCAGATACCCTAATGAGAGGACAAACAGGAATTTACAGGATGTATCTTGCAAATGGTCCAGCAGAAGGCGGCGGCTACAATGTAGCAGGCAGATATGGAATTATGTCGCTCGTTGATACTCTTTCATTCTGGCATTTTGCTTCCCCTAATGAATTAACACAAGCATTTCCATTAGTTTTTCCAACTCCTCAGGATACAATTTATTGGGAATTTGCTTACACCGCACCTGATTCAATTTTAATCGATACTTTATATTCGTGTGGATTGAGCCTTGTTTACGATGGAATTCCTGATTTTCACGATAGATGGAATTTTGGCCCGAAGTTTCCGATAGAAGTAATTGAAAATTTTATACCTGTTGAATTGATTTCATTCACTTCTATTATCAATAATAATTCCGTATTACTTAGTTGGAAAACAGCATCAGAGGCAAATAATATGGGATTTAATATTGAACGTGCTGACATTTCGAATGATGTGGGAAATCTTTCTTGGAAGACGATTGGATTTTTAAATGGCAGTGGAACTTCGACTGAACAGAAATCTTATTCCTTTAATGATGAAAATTTAACGACTGGAAAATATCAATACAGATTAAAACAAATAGATTTTGATGGATCGTTTGAATATTCAAACCAGATCGAAACTGAAATTACTTCTCTAATTGCATTTTCTTTGGAACAGAATTATCCAAACCCATTTAATCCAAGTACAACAATTAAATATAACATTCCAAGTGTCATTTCGTCCGAAGGGAAAAATGTTATTGTAACAGTTAAGGTTTATGATGTTATGGGAAATGAAATTGCTACTTTGGTTAACGAAAATAAATCTGTAGGAAATTATGAAGTTGTGTTTAATGCAAAAAATCTTTCTAGCGGTGTTTATTTTTATAAATTAAAAGTGGGGAATAGGGCAATCACAAAAAAAATGGTTTTGATAAGATAATAGAGAAAACAAAAAAGGCTGCCTTTAAGACAGCCTTTTTAATTTTAAAAAGCAGTTATAAAATTGATATTGTATGAAGAAGAATTATCAGGGTAATTTTGTACTCCTACAGAAACATTCCATCCAACTTCCTGATTTAGATTGTTGTTATACTTTGAGACTAATCTAACTGCGTTTATGGCACTAACAACTCTGTTTAACAATAATGCGCCAACCACAAATCTTAGATTATTAAATGATTGCTCAGAAGAAACCCACATATCCCTGTAACTTTTTCTTTCTTCGCTGGTATTCCATTTCCAGAAATAAGTATTTGAATTATACATCTCATTAAAATTACGCTCAAAAGCTTTTGCATCATTATATTGATCTATGTTAAGGTATTCGCCAATAGTTGCGTAGTAATCATCATCTTTGCTAGCAGTGGAGATACCTGCATTTGATTGAGCGTAGGAGATATATCTATCCTTTTTCCAGTTAGCATAAACATTCATGCCAATGTATGTTCCCCAAAGAACACCATCCGCAACAGTAAAGTAAACTCCGCTGTCATATGCATCGGCATATAATTCACCCATACCGGGCAGCAGTAAAGAATATACAATTGCTAAGCCCGTATTCTTTTTCTTTTTTACATCATCAACAACAAGATTACTATTTAAATCTGTTGACTGAGAAATCTCAGAAATGATTTGTTGCTTGAGTGAATAAAATGATTGTTCATCAATTTGTGACAATATTTGGGTGGAGATAAGTATAAAAAGGATAAGAGTATTTTTCATTTTTTTTATATGAATAATATGATTAGGATATTTCTAATGCAACGGAATTTTTTATCTCTTTTACATCACCGTAACATAAACCGTTATAAATTCCATTAACTAAAACGCTGCAAACCCGGTTTTCTAATTCTTTGATAAATTTATTTTGTACTCTTATGTAATTGGAGGAAAACCCTTTTATTGATCCTTCGTCATCTTCAGATTCAAACAGAACATCAATAGTTTTTCCAATTATCTGATTATAAAAATAGTTTTTCTTTTTATCACTTAAAATTCTTAGCCTTTTATTTCTGCTTTTTCTATCGGAAGGTTCAACAGAATCTACAAAAGTTAAAGCCTTGGTATCCGGTCTCTCAGAATATGTAAAAACATGCAAGTAAGTAATTGGTAGATCAAGAAGAAAATTATATGTCTCCATAAATTCTTTTTCTGTCTCGCCAGGATAGCCAACAATTACATCAACGCCAATTGCAGCATCCGGAATCATTTCTTTAACTTTTAATACAACATTTTTGTAATTATCAACTGTATATCTTCTTTGCATTGATCGTAATATAGTATCGCTTCCGCTCTGCAAGGGAATATGAAAATGATTACAAAGCTTATCTGAATTAGCTGCAAGTTTAATAATTTCTTCCGTAAGCAAATTTGGTTCGATCGAACTAATACGAATTCTAAAATCGCCTTCTACTTGAATAAGATTTTTTAGAAGTTCAAACAAATTTAGATTAAAGGAATTCCCATAATCGCCAACATTTACACCTGTTAGAATAATTTCTTTATATCCTTGATTAACAAGATTTGTAAATTCCTTTACAACAAGTTCAGGATTCATGCTTCTGCTTTTGCCACGGGCAAGTGGAATTGTACAAAAAGTACATTTATAATCGCAGCCATCTTGAATTTTAAAATAAGCTCGAGTTCTACTATCAGCATCTGTGGAACTTGCTAATCCAAATTTATTTAGTTCATCTTTTGGTGAAACATAAATACAGGATAAATCTTTTTTATTAAAATCTTTCAACAAAGTAAATATCTCAAACTTTTCATTACTGCCAAGAACTGCATCAACGCCATCAATCGCAGCAATTTCGTTGGCTCTTAACTGCGCATAACATCCAGTAACAATTACATAAGCATCAGGATTTGTTCTTAAAACTCTTCGTACAAGTTGTCGACATTCTTTTTCAGCATTTTCTGTAACGGTGCAAGTATTAAATACATAAACATCTGCACTATCTTGCATATCAACAATGGAAAAACCGTTTTTTAAAAAATGATTTCCAATTGTAGATGTTTCTGAAAAATTAAGTTTACATCCTAATGTATGTAGTGCAACTGTTTGGGGCATTTTATTTTTATTTGATAAAAAAAGAGCGGGAAGTTATCCCGCTCTAATATAGAATATTTAAGAGAATTTATTCAGTCTCTTCTTTTTTCAGAACTTCAGGTTCAGAAACTTCAAAGATTGGGAATTCGGAAGAATCTATCGTTCCCATTTCAGCATTTTGAATGTTCTGTACAGTGACACGTTCTAATTTAAAGTTATTGATGTACTGTTCAATTTCTTCATCAGATTTTTCTTTAAGAGCTGCAATAGCACTTAAAACTATTTTCTTGCTTTCCTTATCAAACTCGATAACTTTCAAAGGTATTGTTGCATCGATAGGGAAGTGATTAGCAATATTTTTAATCTTTGATGTAGAAAGCTGAGTTGTCGGTACAAAACCATCCACGTGTGAAGGAAGTTCAGCAATAATTCCTTTTTCAATTATTCTTACAACCTTACCATCAGTTAGTTTACCAACTGAGTAATCTTGTTCAAAAGTATCCCAAGGATTATCCATAATTTGTTTATGTCCGAGTGATATTTTTCTTTGATCAACATCAACGCCAAGAACTAATACATCTATTCTTTCGTTTTTCTTTACAACTTCCCCGGGATGACGAATTTTCTTAGTCCATGATAGATCAGAAATATGAACTAATCCATCAACTCCTGGTTCAAGTTCTACGAAAACACCAAAGTTGGTAAGATTACGCGCAACGCCTGCATGTTTTGATCCAACTGGATATTTAGCCATTAAAGTTTCCCAAGGATCTGGTTCAAGCTGTTTGATACCAAGAGAAATTTTCTTTTCATCTTTATCAAGACTTAAAATGATTGCTTCAACAATTTGTCCCATCGCAACTATTTGAGAGGGATGCTTAATATGCTGAGTCCAGCTCATTTCGGAATTGTGAATAAGACCTTCAATTCCTTTTTCGATCTCGATGAAAGCACCGTAATCAGTTAGAGATACAACTCTACCTGAAACTTTATCACCAAGATTATATTTTTCAGAAATTTGTTCCCAAGGATGTGGAAGAAGTTTTTTAAGAGAAAGTGAAATTCTTCTTTTCTCTTCATCAAAGTCTGTAACAACTATTTTTATAGTTTCATCAAGTTTTACAACTTCATTTGGATGGTTGATTCTTCCCCAGCTAAGATCTGTAATGTGGATAAGACCATCAACGCCGCCAAGATCAACAAACACACCAAAATCTGTAATTGCTTTAACTGTACCTTCAAGAATCTGTCCTTTTTCAAGGCTCGTAAGTATCGCATTTCTTTGTCCAGAAATTTCTTCTTCAACAAGTACTTTATGTGATACAACTACATTTTCTGTTGGAACGTTAACTTTAACAACTTTGAAATCCATTGTCTGACCAACAAACGCATCAAAGTCTCGGATAGGACGAATATCAATTTGCGAACCTGGTAAGAATGCTTCCATTCCTAAAAGATCAACAACCATTCCGCCTTTAATCCTTTTAACAATTTTACCTTCGATAATTTCACCAGTATCGTGTGCTCTAAGAACTTTTTCCCAGATTCGCAAGAAGTCAGCTCGCTGTTTACTAAGAACAAGATTTCCTTCTTGATCTTCAACACTTTCGAGTACTACTTCAATTTCTTGACCGACTTTTAAATCAACGCCTTCAAAAAATTCACTACGTGGAATTGTACCTTCGGATTTAAAACCAACATCAACGATAACATTATCACCCATGATTCTAACAACTTTCCCCTTAATCATCTCGCCTTCTTTAACATCTCTAAATGAATCTAAGTAGAGTTTGGCAAGCGCCATAAACTCTTCTTGAGAGTATTCTTCATCGTTAAATTTATTCTTGGCTTTTTCATACTCATCGGGTGTCACAGTTTTTAGAGTCGTTTCTTTTTCTTCGGACATTCATCCTCCTAAAAATATTTTTCTGTTTTTCTGAGTCTCAGCCGGATAGCTCAGGCAAACAGACTATTTAGTTTAACAATAGTTTAGCCGGCTTAAATTCTAGTATCTTTTTTATCAGTGATAATTTTTACTTGATTCAAAATCAATTCAACTTGTTCTGTTATTGTGGTGTTTGAAGTATCAACTTTTATTGAATCCGGAGTTTGAGTTAACGGACTTGCTTCACGATTTGAATCAATAAAATCTCTATTTTTCAAATTCTCTCTAACTTTATCAATAGGAACATCAGTCCCTTTTTCTAAAAATTCTTTAGCTCGCCTTTCAGCCCGCTCATCAATACCAGCGGTAAGAAAAATCTTAACATCAGCATTTGGATAAACAACAGTTGTTATATCTCTACCTTCCATAACAACGCCGCCATTTTTTCCCATTTCTTGCTGTTTCTTTACAAGAATTTTTCTAACGCCTTCAATGCAGCTAATTTCACTAACGTTACTATTCACTTCAAAAGACCGAATCTCTTTAGAAACATCTTCTCCGTTTATAGTAATATTAGTTTCACCATCAACAAAACTTAGAACAATATTTAAACTGTTTGCAAGCTTGATTATTTCATCCGTTTTTCCCATCAATTTTTCTCTTAAAACGAATAAAGTGACCGCTCGGTACATCGCACCTGTGTCTATGTAAAGATAATTTAATCTATTAGCTACAAGTTTTGCGGTTGTACTTTTCCCGGAGCCTGCAGGTCCGTCTATGGCAATGATTAGATTTTTTGACATAGGACACAAAAATATGTATAACTATTTAATTTTCAAACGTTTATAGTGGTTCAAAATATAGAAAATAAGTTGATAATATTAGTTAATTTCACTTCCGCCAAGATCTTCTACAATGATTTTTTCATATGGATCGAGGATTTTGGAAATTTTAGCACTTTTCGTGGGTTTGATCTCTTTATTTGCAGTAGATTTTACTTTTGGAAGCTCATCTCCGCCGAACTTGATATTTACTTTTTTACCAAAAAAATCACTAGATTTTTTATTGATATACTCTTTATGGAGAAGTAGGGAAGACTCAGTTGTTGGGTCAGATGATTCCAAATTCAGATTTGTGCCATCAAAATTTATTGGCTTAACTTTATTAAAAAGCGGAGTTAGCAGAAATGATTTTTCTTTGCAAACATCATCCACAAAGCTCTGCCACTTTTGTGTGATTAATTCAAAATTTAAATCTTTTTGGATCCCTGAAAGTGTTTCTTTGATCGGCGGAACAAATGGTTTTGATTTTACATTTGATTCAATTTTAATTTCGCTTTTTTTTTCCGGTACAATTTGTTTTGCAGAATATGTTGAAGAACCTTTTTCTTTTGCGATAGAATTTTCGGTAGTAGATTTTATTTCAATACTTCCTGATTCTAACCCTGAAATTATTTCTGAAAGCGTTGCTGATTTTTCCAATCCAACAAGATTTGTTAAAGCGATCTCTATTTTAAGTTTTTGATTGTTAGAATATCTAAGTTCCTGCTGGAGCTTACTTAAGTAATTTAATATTCTTAATAAGTCTCCTTTAGAAAAAGTCTCAATATAATTTGCATATTTTGTTCGATAAACTTCTGCTGTTTCAACAAGTTCTGTTTTTTCCGTTAAGATAACAGTTAAAATATTTCTAAAATGTTCCAGCAATCCATCATTAAAGTCTATAAAATCCCAACCATTCTGATAAATTTTTTCTGTTGTTTGAAAGACGACATTAAAATCTTTTTCAAGTATTGCATCCGAGATTGTAAAAAATAAATCATCATCAATCAAGTTTAACATTTTAGCGACTGTTTCAGAATCAATCTTATCCCCGCAAAATGAAATTACCTGATCAAATAAACTTTGTGCATCGCGCAATGCACCGTCAGCTTTTTTCGAAATTAATGTGAGTGTCTTATCATCAATATTTATTTTTTCTTGTTTTGCAATATTACTTAATGTGCTTTTAATAGTTTCAAGCTGAATCCTTCGAAAATCAAATCGTTGGCAGCGTGAAATAATTGTAAGTGGAACTTTGTGAATATCTGTTGTTGCAAAAACAAAAATTGTATGTGCTGGAGGTTCTTCCAACGTTTTCAGAAATGCGTTAAACGATTCCTTTGTGAGCATGTGAACTTCATCTATAATATAAATTTTATATTTGCCGCGTGTTGGTGCATACTTAACAGATTCACGCAGTGTACGTATTTCATCTATACCACGATTTGATGCGCCATCAATTTCAATGATGTCCATTGTCTGTGAATCGTTAATCGTTTTACACATTGCACATTCATTACACGGTTCAAAATCCTTTGGATTTTCACAATTTAAAGCTTTGGCAAGTATTCTTGCGGTTGTTGTTTTACCAACACCACGTGGACCTGTGAAAATATAAGCATGTGCAATACGATTTGTTTTAATCGCATTTTTTAAAGTTGATGTTATATGTTCCTGACCAACAACATCTTCAAATTTTTGCGGTCGCCATTTTCTAGCAGTTACTTGATAAGCCATATACTTTAAATAATTTCTTTACTTAAAAAAGTTACTAATTCTTCAAGATATTTTTTGTCTGTTGTATTAAATGAAGCATATTCTGTGCTATCTATATCCAAAACTCCAAACAGATTTCCATCTATAATTATTGGAACAACTATTTCAGATTTTGATTCGACATCACAAGCAATATGACCTGGAAATTTATCTACATCATCAACAATAATTGTTTCTCTTTTTTGTGCAGAAGTGCCACAAACCCCGCTGCCGAGTTTTATTTCAGTGCAGGCAACTTTTCCCTGGAATGTGCCGAGATAAAGTTTTGATCCATCAAAAAGATAAAATCCCACCCAACTGATTTTTGAAAAAGTTTGTTTTAGTGCAGCAATAAAATTAGAAAGATTCGTAATCAGATTATCATCCTTATTCAATAGGTTCCTAATCTGTTTAACTAATAGTTTATATTGCTCATCCAAAGAAATAGAGTTATTTATGGTTAATGATTCTGACATTAACTATTTTTTTTAGTTTTATTCGTTTTTTGTTTTGATGCTGGTTTAATCTTTTTCATATCAGGAAAAATATAGGGGATAGCCTCTTCCAATTTTGCAATAGGAATTATCTTTAATCCTTCTTTAACTTTTTCCGGCATTTCCTTTAAATCAATTTCATTATCCTTTGGGATAAGGATGGTTTTTATATCATTTCGTTTTGCTGCAAGCAATTTCTCATTCAAACCACCAATTGCAAGAATAGATCCTGTTAAAGTTATTTCACCTGTCATCGCAATACTGTTTGAGGCCGGCATTCCGCTAACAGCAGAAAGCATAGCCATCGCCATTGTTATTCCTGCAGAGGGACCATCTTTTGGAATTGCGCCTTCAGGAAGGTGAATGTGAATTTCTTTCCCTTTGAAGAAATCAGGATTTAATCCCAACTGCTTTGCTTTTGATCGTAAGTAACTTAATCCTGCGTGGGCAGATTCTTTCATAATATTGCCAAGCTGTCCTGTAAGTGTTAACTTTCCTCCACCATTCATAATGGTAACATCAACGGTAAGAATTTCGCCGCCAACACTAGTCCAAGCTAAACCGGTAACACTGCCAATTTTATTTAACTTACTATGTCTATGTGATCTGAACCTTGGTGTTTTTAAATAATCTTCAATCCTGTTTTCATCAATAACTTGCTTGTGTGTTTTTTTCACTTTCCCATTTGCAGATTCTTTAACAACAATATCCCTCGCAACTTTACGGCATACAGTTGCTAATTCTCTTTCAAGATTTCTAACACCTGATTCACGTGTATACTCTGATATTATTTTTTTTATCGCCTCATCTGAAAAAGTTACATGCTTATTTTGAATTCCATGAGCAATAAGCTGCTTTGGCAGGATGTGTCTTTTTGCTATTTCAAGTTTATCATAATCAAGATAACCAGGCAGTTCAATGATTTCCATTCTATCCTGCAAAGGAAGAGGGATATTATATCTAACATTTGCTGTTGTGATGAACATAACCTGGCTTAGATCGTAATCAACTTCGATGTAGTGATCGTTAAATGTGTTGTTTTGTTCAGGATCTAAAACTTCAAGCATAGCTGATGATGGATCACCACGAAAATCCATACTCATTTTATCAATCTCATCTAATAAAATAACCGGGTTTATTGTACCCGCTTTTTTCATCGAATGAATAATTTTACCTGGCATTGATCCGATATATGTTTTACGATGACCACGAATTTCAGCTTCATCCCTAACCCCACCAAGACTTATTCGTATAAATTTTCTTCCAAGAGCTCGGGCAATTGATTTTCCTAAAGATGTTTTACCGACTCCGGGAGGTCCAACAAAACATAAAATCTGTCCTTTCATGTGTTTTACAAGATTAAGCACAGCAATGTGTTCAATAATTCTTTCTTTAGGTTTTTCTAATCCAAAATGATCTTCATCCAAAATTTTCTGAACATGCTTAATACTTAAATTATCTTTAGTCCGTTCATGCCAGGGAATATCAACCAGCCAATCAAGATAATTTCTTATTACTGTTGATTCGGGTGACATAGTTGGAGTTTTCTTTAACTTGTTAAATTCTTCAAGCGCTTTTGCCTCAACATCCTTTGGCATTTTTGCTTTAACAATCTGTTCACGGATTTTTGCAAATTCCGATGTGGATTCTTCATCATCACCTAGTTCGTCTTGCAGAATTTTTATTTGTTCTTGAATGATAAATTTTCGCTGCGTCTTTGCAATATTTTCCTGAACCTTATTATCAATTTCTTTTTCGATTTTCAGAATATCAATTTCTGAGTTAAGAACTTTTATAACCTCGTAATACTGTTCCTTCAAAATGTATTTTGAAAGAATATTCTGTTTTATCTCAATCGACTGATTAATATTTGCGGCAGCGTAAAATATTTTTCTATCCGGCTCTTCAATGTTATCAAATGCGGCTATTGTCTCATTTGGAACATTGCGACTAATCTTAACATAATCCTTAAATAGTTGAGACATTTGCCTAACTAATGCATTCATTTCGTGATCGACTAATGTTTCTGGAATAATAACTTCAATCTTACCCTCAAAAAATTCTTTTCGATCTGTAAACGAAATAATTTTCGCTTGTAATAAACCATCAACTAAAATTTTTAACAAACCATTAGGCAGTTTTAGTATTTGTACAATCTTGGCAACAGTACCTTCTAGATAAAAATCAGTTGGTTTGGGATCTTCTATACTTGATTTTTTTTGTGTTGATAGAAAAATGTACTTTGTATTTTCTAAAGCGTAGTTTGCTGCATTAATTGATTGCTCACGTCCTACAAGAACAGGGAAAATCATATACGGGAAAATTACAATATCTCTTAATGGAAGTATTGGTAAAATTGATGGAATTTCATCAACAAGATTATTTTCTTTATTATTTTTTACTATTTCTGACTTATCGCTCAATTTCTCTCCTTATTTTCACTCGATTTTGAGTCCAAATATACCCAAATACAAATGTGCTATCAAGGAACAGAAAAAGCACAAATTTAGGTGTGTGATTTAGAGTTTTTATATTTGTAAGTAAAACAGAGAGAATTATGATTAAAGATATTTTAGAGATAGCAGGTGTAGCAGGTGAAATTGTTCGTAATGGTTTTGGAAAAAATTTTCAGGTTGAATATAAAACGAATGAAAAAAATCTTGTAACAGAAATAGATAAGAAATCTGAAATTGCCATTATGGATTTTATATCCCGAAAATATCCAACACATAATATTCTAACCGAGGAATCCGGTGAGCATAAAAAATATTCGGATTATTTATGGGTGATTGATCCGATTGATGGAACAACAAACTTTGCACACGGTTTGCCAATTTTTTCTGTTTCTATTGGAGTTATGAAAAAGAATGAAATAATTGCCGGAGTTGTTTACGATGTTATGCAAAATATTTTTTATTCTGCGGAAAAGGGGAGTGGTACTTTTGCAAACGATAAGAAAATAAAAGTTAGTGATAATTATAATATTGGTTTGGGAGTTTTAGTTACTGGATTTCCTTACGATGTTGCAGATAATCCTGACAAGGCTTTTGAAAGATTTGAATCACTAACAAAGCAGGCAAGAGCTGTAAGAAGACTCGGTTCTGCAGCAATAGATTTTTGTTATGTTGCTCGCGGAGTGTTTGATGGTTTCTGGGAAGTTTCTTTACAACCCTGGGATATATGTGCAGGAAAATTATTAGTGGAAGAAGCCGGAGGATTGGTTACAGATTTTTCTGGAAATGAAATTGATATCTTTACCTCACAAATTTTGGCAAGCAATAAAAAAATTCATCAACAGATGATTGATGGATTGAAAATTTAGTTTTCAGAATTATTGTCAGATTCTCACCACGATTTAGCGTGGTGTTAATTTCGAAAAAAAAATTGTTAACGGTTTTAACCGTGTACAAATATCTTATATTTTTCTAGAAAAAGCTGATATTCTTCGCTGAAACTTTTCTTTCTTTGATGTTCTTCCTGTTTCTTAATGTAATCTACCACATTTGGAACTTGCGATTCTGAAACTGAAAAAACACCATAACCTCTTCCCCAAGTAAATTTAGTTTGAGTAAGTCTATTCTGATGAATAAAATGTGAGGAAGCATCTTTGAATAATTTTATACATTCTTCAATTGATAAATTTGTAGGTAATTCAATTAGGATATGAACATGATCACTGTTAACAAAGTTTACTTTCATAAAAATATTTTTTTCCTTTGAGTATTCGAATAGATATTTCGATATTTTTAATCGAGCTTCTTTATTAAAAACATATTGATGATCTAAAGTTTCCCAGAAGAAATTATCCAGATTTTACTGAACGAGTGTGATGACATTTTTTCCTCCAAGACAATTAAACCGTTAAAACGGTTTATTATTTAAGTAAAAACTAATTTATCGGCACAGATCTATCTAAACTTTGGTACATCTGCTCAATCAAATCTTGGTACCTTTCCTCAACATACTTACGCTTGATTTTTAAGCTTGGGGTAATTTCACCGGATTCAATCGTAAATGGTCTGTCTAATAAAACATACTTTCTTACTTTTTCGAAATTAGCCAGTTTTTTCTGAAATTGATCCATTTCCTTATCAAGCATTTTATAAATTTGTTCATCTCGTATTAAATCTTCTACTTTATCATAAGGAATTTTATGTGTATCGGCATATTCTTTTACAGCTTCGAAGTCAGGAACAATCAGCGCAGTTAAAAACATTCTTCTATCGCCAATTAATACAAACTGATCGATGTATTTACTTGCAAGGAACATGCTTTCTATCGGATTTGGTGCAATATATTTTCCCGCGGAAGTTTTGAATAGGTGTTTTTTCCTATCAGTAATCATCAAAAAGCCATTAGGATCAAATACACCAATATCACCTGTGTAAAGCCATCCATCTTTAATTGTAGCTTCTGTTTCTTTTTTATTTTTGAAATATCCTTGCATAATGTTTGGACCCTTTGCAAGAATTTCACCATCACTTGCAATCTTAATTTCAACACCAGGAAAAGGTTTTCCGACAGAGCCAAATTTATAATCATCTACTCTGTTTGCACAAATTACAGGTGAAGATTCTGTTAAACCGTAACCTTCTACTATAATGATTCCTATGGCTTCAAAAAACTTACCTAAATACAGAGGAAGAGCTGCACCACCGGAAATAAAGAATCTTAAATTGCCGCCGGTTTTTTCTCTTAATTTACCGTAAACAAGTTTATCTGCAAGTTTATGTTTTAAGGAAAGTGCAACTGAAATATTACCATTCTTTTTTGCTTCATTAAATCTAACACCTACATCCATAGCCCAATAGAATATTTTTTGTTTCTTTAAAGGCTGGCTATCAACATTTTTAATAATCTTGGAGTGAATTCTTTCAAACAAACGAGGCACACTTGTCATAATTGTAGGTTTAATATCAACAAGATTCTGTGCTACAGTCTCAATGCTTTCCGCATAACAGACTGTACACTTTGCTGCAAAAGCAGTGTAATAGCCAGCCATTCTTTCAAAGATATGACACAAAGGTAAGAAAGATAAGAAAACATCAGTACTTCCAATCGGAAAGCAATCCAATGCAGCCTGAACGTTAGAAAGAATATTGCGATGAGTTAAAACTACGCCTTTCGGTTCACCCGTTGTGCCTGAAGTATAAATTATTGTACAAATATCATCCGGTTTTATTATGGAAAGACTATCTTTTAGAAGTGATGTATGCGCTTTACTAAAAGTTTTTCCTAACTCCTGAACTTTGCTGAACGATAACAGATCTTTAATTTTATCATCAACATCTTTTTCATTTAATAAGATGATGTACTTTAAAGTTTTACATTTGTCTCTAATCTTCATCACTTTATTAAGCTGGAATTTGGTTGAAACAATTATGACTTTTGATTCAGAATTATTTAAAATAAATTCCACGGATTCAGAAGTAAGCGATGGATAAAGCGGAACATCAATAGCGCCCAAACTTAAAATCGCAAAATCGCTGTAAACCCATTCCGGACGGTTTTCTGCTATGATTGCAATCTTATCGTCTTTTTTAATTCCTAATGAAGCTAAACCAAAAGCAAAAGCATCAGTTTCTTCTTTTAGCTGATCGTATGTTATACCAACATATTTACCTGCAACTTTATGTTTTAAGACAAAATTATTTGTTTCTTTGCTATATTCTTCGGTAAGATGCTGATAGAGACGGGGAACAGTGGTTAAGTAATTTAACTGAGCCATATTTTTACTTCTCTCCTTTAAATGTCGGATTTCTTCCCCTGAAAACCGTTATTTAGTTTAAGTTAGCTTTGTCTTTATACAAGTTGTAACGGAATTTTGCGTGACAACCAATAATAATTGACTAAAAATAGCATCAAAAAATTTAAGAGCAAAAGGAAAAATGTTAAAAATGAAACTAGTGGAATTATATCCATAAAGATCTTCAAATATGTCTCCCTTAATTAAATTGAGCAGCCTAACAAAGTGAAGTTTTCAATAATTCTCTATTTAGTAAAGGGAGTACCCGAACGAAATGAACCTTATATAAAGTCTCCCTTTAGTAAAGGGAGATTTCGCGATAGCGACAGAGGGATTTGTTTGTACTAAAAATAAGATTTGAGTACTCAGTAAGTTGAATCCCCCTCGGCTTCGCCGCTTCCCCCTTTATTAAAGGGGAACATTTCTGAAATCAGAAATAATATTTAAAGGTTATCAGGTCGCACCGTTACAAATAGTTAGCAAAGTCACAGAATGGTCCGTGACTTGCCATAAATATCCCTTTTTTACATCCTATTTTGCATTCAACCCAAATTGATAATCCCGCCCAAAAACCTTAATTTTTCAACTACAATTTTTAATTTTTAGGATGTCAAATGTCAAACGCATATTTCAAAGTTCCACAACCAGTAAATGAACCCGTAAAATCATACAAACCGGGCAGCCCAGAAAGAGAAGAATTAAAGAAAAAATTAGCTGAATTAAAATCAAAACAAATAGAAGTTCCACTTATTATTGGTGGAGAAGAAGTTAGAACCGGCAACACTGAAAAAATGGTAATGCCACATAACCATAGCCACGTTCTTGGAATTTATCACAAAGCTGGTAAAAAAGAAGTAGATATGGCTGTTGAAGCCGCTCTTGAAGCTAGAAAAGAATGGGCGGAAATGCCGTGGGAACATAGAGCTTCTGTTTTCTTAAAGATTGCTGATTTATTAGCTGGACCTTGGCGAGCGACAATAAATGCTGCTACTATGCTTGGACAATCTAAAACCGCTTACCAGGCCGAAATTGATTCTGCTGCTGAGCTTATTGATTTCTACCGATTTAATAGTTACTACATGGCTCAGCTTATGCAAGATCAACCATACTCTGGTGGTGGAATGTGGAATCGTTTGGAATACAGACCACTTGAAGGATTTATTTTTTCTGTAACACCTTTTAACTTTACTTCTATTGCTGGAAACTTACCGACAGCACCTGCGATTGTTGGTAATGTAAGTTTATGGAAACCGGCATCAAGCGCTGTTTACTCTGCTTACTGGTTGATGAAATTATTTGAAGAAGCAGGTTTGCCAAAAGGAGTAATTAATTTTGTTCCCGGTTCAGGCGGACAGGTTGGAACACCTGCATTTACAAATCCAAATCTTGCTGGGGTACATTTTACAGGATCAACAGAAGTATTTCAGAATATGTGGAAAACGATTTCAGAAAATCTTAAGAATATGAAATACTATCCACGCATTGTTGGTGAAACTGGCGGTAAAGATTTTATATTTGTTCATAATACTGCCGATGTTGATGCACTTGTTGTTGCAGCATTGCGCGGTGCTTTTGAGTATCAGGGACAAAAATGTTCTGCTGCATCAAGAATGTACATTCCAAAATCTTTATGGAAAGAGTTTAAAGAAAAATATGTTGCGGAAGTTGGTAAGATTAAAATGGGAGATATAGAAGATTTTACAAATTTTATGGGCGCTGTAATTGATAAGGGTGCATTTAAATCAATAACTGAATATATTAAGTTTGCAAAAGAATCTAATGAAGCCGAGATAATAACAGGCGGAAATTTTGATGATTCAAAAGGTTATTTTATCGAACCAACAACTATTGTAACAACAAATCCAAAATTCAAATCGATGGAAGAAGAAATTTTTGGACCGGTTATGACAATATATGTTTATGATGATAACAAGCTGGATGAAACATTAACCCTGTGTGATGAAACTTCTCCTTACGCATTAACAGGCGCTATCTTTGCACAGGATAGAAATGTAATTGTTAAGTTATCTAATAGACTTCGAAACGCAGCAGGTAACTTCTATATAAATGATAAACCAACAGGTGCAGTAGTTGGGCAACAGCCGTTTGGTGGCGGTAGAGCTTCCGGTACAAATGATAAAGCAGGTAGTGCAATGAATTTGATGAGATGGATGACAGCAAGAACGATAAAAGAAACTTTCGATCCTCCGAAAGATTGGCGTTACCCGTTTATGAGTGAAGAAGGCAAATAAAAATATTTTAGTCATTTCGATCCCGGTTTTAATCGGGAGAGAAATCTTAATCGTTATTACTAAAACAGATTTCTCATTCGATGACTCCTTCGAAATGACAGCAAAAGAGTTTATTAAAAATAATTCAAGGAAAATAAATGAAAATACACGAGTATCAAGCAAAGGAAACATTAAAGAAATTTGGTGTTCCTGTTCAAGATGGTATTGCAATAAAAAGCATGTTAGAGTTTGATGATGCTATTGCAAAATTACAGCAGCGTGGTATAAATCAGTTTGTGGTAAAATCACAAATACACGCCGGTGGAAGAGGGAAAGGAACTGTTTATGATGTGATAAACAGAGATTTAGTTGTTCTTGAAGGAGGAGTTAAATTTACTACTTCACCTGAAAAAGCTGCTGAGTACGCTGAAAAAATTCTTGGTAATGTTTTAGTTACTCATCAATCCGGAGCAGAAGGAAAAGTAGTTAAAACACTTTTTATAACTGAAGGATTAGATTATAAAACAGAACTGTATCTCGGAATTTTATTAGATCGTGCTGTTTCTAAAAATGTAATTATGGTTTCTACAGAAGGCGGAGTTGAAATTGAAAAAGTTGCTGAAGAAACTCCGGAAAAAATTATCAAAGAATGGATCGAACCTGGTATTGGGTTACAGGCTTATCAAGCACGTAAATTAGCTTTTGCACTCGGCCTTGAAGGCAATGCTTTCAAGAGTTTTATCCCTTTTATAAAAGCACTTTACAAAGCATATGAATCAACTGATGCCTCTATGTTAGAAATAAATCCGTTAGTTATTACAAATGATGATAAAGTTGTTGCATTAGATGCAAAAATGAATTTTGATGATAATGCTCTATATCGTCATCCAGAAATTCTTGAATACAGAGATTTAGATGAAGAAGATCCATTGGAAATTGAAGCTTCAAAATTCAATCTGAACTATATAAAGCTGGATGGAAACGTTGGTTGTATGGTTAACGGTGCGGGACTAGCAATGGGAACTATGGATATTATCAAACTTGCAGGTGGTGAACCCGCAAACTTTTTAGATGTTGGTGGTGGAGCTAATAAAGAAACTGTTGCAAACGGATTTAAGATTATTTTGTCTGATCCAAATGTAAAGGCAATTCTGATTAATATATTTGGCGGTATCGTAAGATGTGATAGAGTTGCTCAGGGAGTTATAGATGCTGCAACAGAAATGGATGTTCATGTTCCGATTGTTGTAAGACTTGAAGGAACTAATGCAACAGAGGCTGCTGATCTGCTTGATAAATCGGATCTTCACTTTGAAGTTGCAAAGAGTTTACAGGATGCAGCAGAAAAGGTTACGGCTGTTTTAAAAGTTAATTAATATTTTTTAGAGTCACACTTGGATGTTTCGGCATCGTTGTGTGACACTTATAATTATCATTACAAAAAATTTAACTAACTAACAAATTATACTCGCCTTGATTTTCTTTTTTATTAGTTATAGATTTTTCCTGAAATTATTTTCAGTTAGGAGAACTTAATGTCCTTTTTCGATTCCGAATTTTCTAACGAAGAGGAATTCGATCTGCCCGAAGAAAACTTTGATGAAGAGTTAGCTTCTTGCAAAAAGATTCTTGAAAGCGGTTATGTATTTGATTCAGTTGAAAGAATAGAAGAACTGATACAAGTAGCTATGGATATTGATCGGTATGAAGATGCTTTATTTTTATTGGATAAGTTTTTAGAAATATTTCCATATAACTCAGAATACTGGCTAAAGAAGGGCATAGTCTTAAATGGATTATTCCGTTTTAGTGAAGCTTTACTTGCTTACGATAAATCATTATCTCTCAATCCAAACGATATCGAAACTTTAATTGATAAATCAGCTACAGAAGAAAATTTAGGATTATACGATCAGTCTCAGGAATCACTTGAAAAAGTTTTAACGCTTGATCCTGAAAATGATGATGCACTATTTAGTCTTGGACTACTATTCCAACGAAGAGCACATCTTAAAACAGCAATAGAATATTTTAATAAAGTTGTTGCCCGTGATCCTGAATATTCTGAAGTTTATTATGAACTTGGATTTTGCTACGAAAACTCAGCACAACTTGATAAAGCATTGGAATCATACGATAAATTTTTAGAACTCGATCCATATAATCCAAATGGCTGGTATAATCGTGGAATTGTTTTAGTTAAAATGGAGAAACTTGAACAAGGTATAAACAGTTATGAACTTGCTATATCAATTCGTGAAAATTTTTCGAGTGCATGGTTTAACAAAGGAAATGCGCTTGCAGATCTCGGTCGTTTACACGAAGCTATAACTTGTTTTAAAAAAGCATATGAAATTGATAAGCAGGATGAAACTGCTGTTTACAATATTGCTAATATTTATGAAGAGCTTGATGATTTATCCACGGCTATAAAATATTATACAGAGTCAATCAAATTAAATGACGAATACTATGATGCTTATCTATCGCGGGGATTCTGTTATGATTCGATGGGCAAATTTCAGTTGGCTTTAAAAGATTTTAATAAATCAATTTCTCTTTCTCAAGACAGTGCAGAAGCTTGGTATGCTAAAGCTGATCTTGAATATTCGCTTGGACAGATTCAGGATAGCATAGTGAGCTATACAGAAGCTGCAAGAATAGAACCGGATAATTCTGAGGTGTGGTTTAATCTTGCGGAAACTTATTATGAAATTGGTGAATGGCTAGATTCGCTAAAAGCTTTTGATGAATGTATAAGGATAAATCCAAAAGATGCTGCCTCTTTTTACGGTAAAGCAAAAGCAAATTTTATATTAAGCAGAACTCAGGAAGCTATTGAATGTCTTAAATCAGCGTTTCAATTCGATCCAACCATAAGGATAGAATTTGAAAAAGATTATCCTGACATAAAATCATCAAAGTTATTTAAGAGACTTATAGGCGAAGTTTAAAATTAAATATTTATTATTTATACTTTATGCAAAATTCATTTTATTCAAATACTGAATTAATAGGTTTGATAGGTTACCCTATCAAACAAAGTTTTTCACCATTTATTTTTAATGTTGCTGCTGAATTGACTGGAACTAAAATTCTTTATCTTCCGTTTGAAGTTCACTCAAGTAGTTTAAAAAATGCTGTTAAAGGTGCCGTGGCTCTAGGGCTTAAAGGATTTAACGTGACTGTTCCGCATAAAGTTAAAGTTGTAGAGTATATTAATAAACTTTCTGAAGAAGCCGCTGTAATTGGATCTGTTAATACTGTTGTAAATGAAATAGGCAAACTAATTGGGTATAATACTGATGTAAGTGGAATTCAGGAATCACTTTTACCTTATAAATCCCAAATAAGTGGAAATGAAGTTTGTATAATTGGTGCTGGTGGCTCAGCAAGAGCGGTGATTTATACACTTATCAGAAATTTTAAACCACAGAAAATTTATTTGGTTAACCGCACTGAGCAGCATGCAGAGGAACTTAAACAGCATTTTAAATCTAAAATGAAATTTGATAGTATCGTCCCGAAAGAACTGCAGCAGCCAGATTTAATTAATATTCTAAACAATTGTTCATTAATAGTTAATTCAACTCCAGTAGGTATGTATCCAACTGCTGATGATAGTGTATTAAGTACAGCAGATGTTTTTGTAAAGGATCAAATTGTTTTTGATTTGATTTATAATCCTGTTAAAACAAAGTTTTTACAATTGGCTGATTCCAAAAATGCAATCACAATAAATGGATTAAGTATGCTTGTTCAACAGGCTGCAAAATCCTTCACTCTTTGGACAGGGAATGAATTTCCCACTGAGAAAGTTTATAAATCTCTTCTGCTATACGTAGCTAAATAATTTAATGTATTTTGTTTAATGCCTTCTTTAGTCTAAATATTGCTTCATGTAAATGATCCATAGAAGTTGCATACGACATTCTCAGATATCCTTCACTTCCAAATGCACTGCCAGGAACCGCAGCGATGTGGGCTTCATAAAGCAAGTGCATCGCAAAATCAAAAGAGTTTTCCACCTTTAGCACATCAGATTTTTTGTTAAGATAATGTGAGATATTGGGAAAAAGATAAAACGCTCCTTCAGGTTTGTGGCAAGTTATACCTTTTATTGAAGTTAATTCATGGTAAAAATATTCGCGTCGATTTCTAAATTCTTCAAGCATTTCACTTATAACATATTGTGGACCCGCGACGGCTTCTATTGCAGCATGTTGTGATATAGAAGATGCATGTGAGGTTGTGTGACTTTGAATCTTATTGATGGCGCTCACAATATTTTCTTCTGCCGCTGTATAACCAATTCTCCAGCCTGTCATTGCATAAGTTTTTGATATTCCGTTAACAAGTATGGTTTTCTTTTTCATTTCAGGGTCAAGTGAGGCAAAACTTATGAATTCAAAATTATCATATACTAATTTTTCATATATCTCATCTGATAGAACATAAAAACTATTTTTTAAAACAATTTCTGCCAACGCAGTCAATTCATCTTTCGTATATGCAGAGCCTGTTGGATTTGATGGATTACAAAGAATCAGCATTTTAGTTTTGGGAGTAATCGCAGAAAGTAATTGCTTAGGAGTAACTTTAAATCCTGTTTTTTCATCGGTTTGAATTATAATATTTCTACCACCCGCAAGCGAAACCATTGCAGGATATGATACCCAATATGGCGCAGGAATAATTACTTCATCGCCAGGATTTACAGTTGCAAGAATGCTGTTATAGACGCTTTGCTTAGCACCATTGGAAACTATTATTTCATTTAATTTGTAATCAAGATTATTATCACGTTTTAACTTTGCAGAAATAGCGGTGCGTAGTTCATTAGTCCCTTGATTAAGTGTGTATCGTGTTCGGTTTTCTTCAATCGCATTTATACCAGCAGTTTTAATACTATTTGGAGTGTGAAAATCAGGTTCGCCCATACTCAAGTCAATTACATCAACGCCTTCAGATTTTAATTTTTTCGCTTCGGCGGCAACCATCATTGTAGGTGATGCACCTATTTCTTTTACTCTATCAGCTACCAAAATATTACTCCTGTATTATTATGTTTGGGGAAATGTTAGTAAATCAGACTTGGGCAAATATAGTATGCTGATTTGGAAATAAAAATTATTTTGAATCTTACTGAAATCCTATTTTTTTCTTGGCCTATTTTTCGTCGCTAATTCTTTCAACAGCTCAGCATGAAAGATAATATTTTCAACATCATTTTCAACTATCACGGATTGAACATCGCCGATCCAATATTCAGTTTCAAGAACAGTTTTGTCATCCAAAAACATCCCAAGGACTATCATAGTTTTAGTCTTGATATTAAGAGAATCATCTCTCATTAAAAGCATTTTCTGGTTATATCTTATTAATTGATTGTCTTTAAAGTAATATTGATTCGCGGAATTGCCTCTACTTCCTATACTCTCCTCTTCATTGATAAAAACAAGCTCATCATTTAAAAAATATGAACGAAATATGGATCTTCTTTCTCCAACTACCTTGATTGTATTAAATCCATCTTCAAATTTTATTTCGCTGGAGATTTTTTGGACATAGACTTTATAATTTTGAAGTTTTTCATCTTTGCTTGCGCAGGAGATTATAAGAGCAAATCCAAGAAACAGGGAAAGAAAAGCTTTTATCATATCATTTATAAATTTATTTAATGAACCTTCTTAATCTAAACCCAAAATGTTTTTTTTACAATGAACTTTACTATGGAACTTACTATCTTCTTTTTGAGTTTTATAGATATTCATTCAATATTAAAGAGGAGTAATAATGATTAAAACACTTTTAGCGGTGGTTTTTGTTTTTGGAATTCAGCTTATATCTGTTGCACAGAATAAATCCTGTTGTTCGACAGAGGAATCAGTTTCATTCACATCTTTTTCGGAAGAAAAGGAATTTAGAGATATTCATCAAATTCCTGCCGCATTTACTTTAAAAGATGCATTAGGTCAAATGATTACTTTCAAAACAAAGGATGGCAAATCAGCAAACGGTTATTTTGTAATATCAGAAAAACCATCAAACAAGTTTATTTTTGTTTTTCACGAGTGGTGGGGTTTAAATGACTACATCAGAAAAGAATCTGATGAACTTAAAAAAAAGCTTGTTGATGTGAACATTTTGGCTATTGATTTATACGATGGAAATGTTGCTGATAATCGAGAAGACGCCGCAAAATATATGCAATCAGTAAAAGATGAGAGAGCATTTAATATTATTAAAGGTGCGATTGATTATGTAGGTAAAGAAGCAAAAGTTGGAACAATTGGCTGGTGTTTTGGCGGTGGTTGGTCTTTACAAGCAAGTATTATGCTTGGTAAACAAGGTAGAGCCTGTGTGATGTATTATGGAATAATCGAAAACACCCCGGAAACATTTAAGGAATTAAATGCTCCTGTTCTTGGAATCTTTGCTGAAAAAGATGGTTGGGTAAATCCTGAAGTATATGGAAATCTTGAGAAAAATCTAAAAGCAGCGGGAAAAAATGTAACTATAAAAAGTTATGATGCCGATCATGCTTTTGCAAATCCAAGCAATGCAAAATTTGATGAGAAAGCAACTAAGGATGCAAAAGAGCTCACTTTGAAGTTTTTTAAAGATAATTTAATGAAATAATAAAATGATTTTTTGATAAATAATATTAATATTAGTCGGTAACTAAAAAGCCATTCTATTAGAATGGCTTTTTGAATTAAAAGTATTTAATTATTTATTTCTTTAATAAGTCTCTAATCTCGCCAAGCAAAACTTCTTCCTTGGTGGGTGCAGGTGGTGGAGCTGGAGCCGCCTCTTCTTTCTTTTTCATTGAATTCATTGCTTTTATAACCATAAAAATTGCGAAAGCAATTATTAAAAAATCGACGGTAGCATTGATAAACATACCATAATTTAAAGTTACTGGCGCCACTCCTTCTGAGCCCTCTTTTAGCGTTAATGCTAATTTAGAGAAATCCATTCCACCAAGAAGTAAGCCAATTGGCGGCATTAAAACATCACTTACAAATGATGAGATAATTTTACCGAATGCACCGCCGATAATTATACCGACTGCCATATCCATAACATTACCCTTCATTGCAAATTCTTTAAATTCCTTCATCATGCTCATTTTTTAGTTCCTTTTATGTTGATTGAAATAGTTAGCATATTTAGATGTGCTGGTCTAATATAGAAATATTACTCAATATAAAAAACCGCAGTGAAAACTGCGGTTTTTAAAAACAAACTACTAGCACCAGAACTATTTCATAAGTAACATCTTCTTAGTTTCAGAAAAGTTTTCTGTCTGCAATGAATAGAAATAAATACCACTAGGTAAATTAGTTGCATTAAAAGTTAATTGATGATAACCTTGTTCTTGAGTCTGATTAACAAGAACTGCAATTTGCTCACCAATAGCATTCATAACAACAACTTTAACATTTGTTTTTGCACTTAGCACATAACCAATTTTAGTTGTTGGGTTAAATGGATTAGGATAATTTTGTTCGAGTGTATATGTGTCAAGACTTCTTACATCAACCTCAATTGCTTCAGAATATTCATAAGCTCCATTATAATCAATTTGTTTTAAGCGGTATGAATATATTCCATTTTGTAGATTCTTATCAGTAAATGAATATTCTTTTTGTTCTGTTGTAGTTCCAGCACCTTTAACAAATCCAACAGTTACAAATTCAGAATTAGCAGAACTTCTTTGAATTTCAAATCCATTATTGTTTATTTCTGTTGCTGTTGACCAATTAAGTGTAACCTGTTGGTTTTGAGATACAGCAGTAAATGAAGTTAATTCAACTGGAAGTACAACTCCGTCTAATTTTAATATAGTACCAGCATTACCGACAGCCCAGCAATAATTTCCTGTTGTAGCCACCCAGTACAAAGTTTGTGTTGTTCCTGTCGTTAATGGTATCCAGGTTGCTCCGTTATCTTTTGTATAATTACTGACACCAGAACTGCCGACTGTAACGTAGGCACTATAAGTTGGCACATTTACAATAGATCTAAATCCTACACCAGCTAATGAAGAAGTTGTCCAGGTTGATCCACCATTATCTGTCATGGCGATAGTATTGTCTAAACATACTATAAGTCCATTTAACGGATCTTTAAAGGAAATAAAGCTTGAACCACCAAGTATACCAGGAAATGAAGAACGTGTCCAGTTTAGTCCATTATTATCTGATTTGTAAACAAAATCTGTAGTACCAGCTGCGGTATAAGATGAAAACCAAACAGTATTTCCAAGAGTAAATAAATTACAAGCAACTCCAACTTCACCAGCAACGCTGTCTGCAGGAGGATAGTTTCCTGCAGGTACTCTGTTCCAATTTGTGCCGCCATTAGTAGTGGTCAGTATCTCCCAATTGGATGATGTAACTGGATCAGGATCACCATAGTAAACTCCATTGTTTGCATCAAACATACGTAAACCATCACCAAAACCTGTCGGGTTATTATATTGAGAAACCCATGAAGTTCCGCCATCTGTTGTTTTCCATATACTAACATCTGCTGAACCGCCAACTGTTCCTGTTACCCAAGCTGTTGTGGCATCAAAGGCATCAATTGTATACATCGTTGAACCAGCGTTAGGTGAAGTTACTGGTACCCACGTTGTACCTCCATCTGTGGTTTTTAGAACAACACCACTGTTTCCGCAAGCCCAAAGAACATTGTCATTAACTGCCTTTATGTACCTTAAACGGGTTGTTATACCGCTGGTCTGTGGTACCCATTGTGAAAAAATTTCTGTTGCTGAAAGTACCACGAGAGAAAGAACAATAATGGAAGAAAGGAGAGATCTTTTCATACTATACTCCTGAATTATTTTGAGGTTATTTAATTGTAGGAACGTTATAATAAATAATAATTTATTAACTGCTTTTAACCTAATAAAATGAATATCATTTGTCAATTGGAGATAAATTGAAAATTAATATAAAAAAGCGGGTTGTACGTACCCGCCTTTTCTAACAATTTACTTTCCTAATCTCTTTGGGCCAGCCGATTGTACTTCATCTGAAGTGTCTTTTTCAAACAGCTTAAAGTTCTCAACGAAACGTGCTGCAAGCGCATCATACTTTTTCCAATACTCATCTTTATTGCCCCAGGAGTTTGAGGGCTCAAGTACATCTTCGGGAACTTCTGGACAAGTTAGTGGCACTTCAAATCCAAACAATTTATCTTTTCGATATTTTACTTTATCTAACTTACCTTCCAGGGCAGCATTTAAAAGATTTCTAGTATGACGAATACTAATTCGTTTTCCCACACCAAATCTTCCGCCAACCCAGCCTGTGTTAACAAGCCAAACATTTGCTTTATGCTTGAGCATTCTTTCTTTCAACATTGCAGCATATTCATAAGGATGACGAACCATAAACGGGGCTCCAAAACAAGCAGAGAAAGTTATCTGTGGTTCTATTCCAAGTCCGATTTCAGTTCCAGCAATTTTAGAAGTGTAACCGCTTATAAAATGATATTGGGCTTGTTCAGGATTTAATTTTGCAATTGGAGGCATTACACCTGAAGCATCGCATGTCAAAAAGATTATATTTTTTGGATGTGTTCTTACATATCCATCGGGAACAACATTTGGAATAAAACTTAATGGATAAGAACAGCGGGTATTTTCTGTGATCTGATCATCGTCCAAATCGATGTATCTGCTAACAGGATCGTAAACAACATTTTCTAATATCGTTCCGAATCTTCTTGTCGTTTCATAAATCTCCGGTTCAGCTTCTGCAGAAAGACGAATTACTTTTGCATAACATCCGCCTTCAAAATTAAACACACCTTCATTACTCCATCCGTGTTCATCATCGCCTATAAGATTTCTTTTTGGATCCGCAGAAAGTGTTGTTTTACCAGTTCCGCTTAATCCAAAAAACAATGCAACATCACCTTTGTCTCCAACATTTGCTGAACAGTGCATAGGTAAAACATCTTCAAATGTTAGTAAGAAATTTAGAAGTGTAAAGACAGATTTCTTAATCTCGCCGCCGTAAAGTGAGTTTGCAATTATCGCCGTGCGTTGTGCAAAGTTTAATATAATTCCAGTTTCAGTTCTCGTTCCATCAATGGCGGGCTCGGTTTTAAAACCCGGTAAGCAAATAACTGTAAAATCAGGAATAAACTTTTTAAGTTCATCTCTGTCTTCTGTTGTGATGAACATATTTCTTGCAAATAAACTGTGCCACGCTTTTTCAGTTATTATTCTGATCGGCATTTTATAATCCGGATCGGCACCAACATAACAGTCTTGAACAAATAATTCTTCACCCTGACAATAAGCCTGAACTCTACCCATCAACTGATTAAATTTTTCTGAGCTGAACGGACGATTATAAGCACCCCACCAGATTTTATCATTTGTGCTTTGTTCCTGAACTATAAATTTATCTGCCGCAGCTCGTGCAGTATGTTTGCCTGTATTTACTACAAGCGGACCTTGTTTAGAAAGTTTTGCTTCATTTCTGAAAATTGCTTCCTCATACAAAGCTTCGTCAGGTAAATTCCAGAATACACGATCAAGATCTGTTAAACCCTGATTCTTTAATCTGAAATCAGAGGCAAGTTCCATTGCCTGCTTTGTTGCGGGGGTATTAAATTCTAAATATTTCATGACCAATCCCTCACTAATTTTCTGTCGCCAATATATAGTTCGTTAGGTGAGTTAGGATCGAGAGCCCATTTCATTCTCTCAATTCCATCTTGAACATCTTTTATAGCTCCGCAATAGCTTAACCTCAAATGACCATCCAAACCAAACTCTTTACCTGGAACTGTTAGCACCTGAACTTTATCAATTAAAAATTCCGAGAGTTTGTTTGAGTCTTTCATATAAGCAGAAAAATCCGCAAGACAATAAAATGTTCCATCAGGTTTAGAAACTTTAACACCTTCAAACGATCTTAACAAATCAACCATAACATTTCTGTTGTTTTCTAAAGTTGCACGTAAACTTTCTACACCGGATTGAATTCCGTTTATTGCGGCAACTGCAGCTTTTTGTAACAATACAGATGGACCGGAAGTTTGATGTCCCTGTATGTTGCTCATTGCCTCGATTACTTTTTTATTTCCAACAGCCCAGCCGATTCTAAATCCCGTCATAGCATACTGTTTAGAAACTCCGTTTATTACAATTATCTTAGAATTTTCATCTTTCTTTTTTGCATACTTAAAACAGTTGATTGGTTTTCTTCCATCAAACAATAAGCGATGATAAATATCATCCATTATCAGCCAGATATCTTTCTTCTCGCAGAACTCAACAACTTCAGCAATAAAATCCTCGCTGTACATTGCGCCGGTAGGATTGTTAGGACTGTTGATGATAACCGCTTTTGTATAAGAGCCAACTCTGTCTGTAATATCTTTAATGTTCGGATAAAATGTACCATCTTCCGGAAGTGCAGTAACAGGAATTGCACCAATCATTCTTGCCATATCAGGATAACTAACCCAATACGGAGCAGGGAAGAGAACTTCTTCCTGAGGATTTAATATTGCCTGAAGCGCAACCATAATTGCCTGCTTAGCTCCGCCTGATGCAATAACGTTTTCAGGTCTTACTTTTCTTTCATAAAATTCATCTGTGTACCTGATGACGGCCTGCTTAAGCGCAGGAATACCATCTGCAGGTGCGTAGCGTACTTCTCCGGTGTTTACGTGTGCAACAGTTGCAAGTATTGCATCCATTGGCACTTTGGTTTTTGGTTCCCCGCCGCCAAGATGAATTACGGGATCACCTTTTTCTTTTAAGATTGCAAACTTTTCATTTAGCTTTAAAGTGGGCGAGGCTTTAATAGATTTTGCGATAAGACTGAGACTCATTTAGAACCTCTGATTGTGTGAATAATACTTATTAAAATTAACCCTTCTAAATTATTTGCACAGTGTAAGAAAGGCAAGGTTATTTGAATCATTTTCAAAAAAAATAAAAAATAAATTGCCAAAGTTTATTTGATTTTAACTAATTTATTTTGTTCGTTTGTGGTGAAGGTTTTTATTCAATTTTTCATTCAGGGGCTTTTATGAAAAAATTAGTTTTAGTTTTTGTATTCTTTTCTATAATTTCATTTCAGCTAAATGCACAGTGGTTTCAACAAATAAGTGGAACAGAGTTCGATTTATACGGAGTCTCTTTTACTGATGTAAATAGCGGAACAGCTGTCGGAGATGGCGGTACAATTCTCAGAACTACAGATGGAGGTACTACCTGGACGCTGCAATCAAGTGGAACAACAAATTCTTTATCGTGTGTTTCATTTACTGACTCAAATAACGGAACAGCTGTTGGTTACAATGGGACCATATTAAGAACTACAGATGGTGGAGCGAGTTGGATTCTACAACAAAGTGGAACAATGGAATGGTTATGGGGTGTATCCTTCACAGATTCAAGAATTGGAACCGTTGTTGGTGAGAAAGGTATAATTCTCAGAACAACGAATGGAGGAGCTTCTTGGGTTCCACAATCTAGTGGTACGACAAATACTTTATTAAGTGTATCCTTTACCGATTCAAATAATGGGACAGCTGTCTGTTTAGATGTTCTCAGAACCACAAACGGTGGAGCTACTTGGATTCCCCAAAATAGTGGAGCAACAAACTGGTTGGCAAGCGCTTCTTTTACTGATTCCAATTATGGAACAGCAGTTGGTTATGAAGGCACAATCTACAGAACTACAGATGGTGGTATTACCTGGACTTCGCAAACAAGTGGAACAACAAATTGGTTGTACGGTGTCTGCTTTACCAATGAAAATTACGGAACTGCTGTTGGTACTTTTGGGACAATCTTAAGAACCACAAATGGTGGAGCAACCTGGATTTCTCAGCAATCTAATGTGGTTCCTTTTAATTTATCTGCTGTGTCATTTACAGATTCGCTTACTGGGACAGTCGTTGGTGATCAAGGTAGAATCGTTCGTACCATAAATGGTGGAGTAACAAATATAGAAAAGACGATTGATGTAATGCCAACTGAATACGGCCTGAGTCAGAATTATCCAAACCCGTTTAATCCAAGTACCAGTATCCAGTATGCAATAAGCAGTAGGCAATTTGTCACTTTAAAAGTTTACGATGTCATAGGTAAAGAAATTGCAACACTAGTTAACGAAGAAAAAAGTGCTGGAAATTTTAATGTTGAATTCAATGCATTTCACTTGGCAAGCGGAATATATTACTATCAACTAAGAGCAGGGGATTATGTTGAGACTAAGAAGATGATTCTTTTGAAATAAAAAAGTCACGAATTTGTTTGTGACTTTCTTCTCTGTTATACTAAAAACTTTTTCTTCAAAGCATCATGTACATTTGGTGGAACAAAGCTGCTAACATCTGCATGAAGAGATGCAAGATTTCTAATAACAGTTGAATTAAGGTAAGTATATCTTTCGTGAGGCATTAAAAATATTGTGGTTATATCGCCGCTAAGTTTTCTATTCATTAACGCCATCTGAAATTCAAATTCAAAATCGCTTATTTGCCTTAACCCCCTTACAATTGCGGTTGCACCAACTTGTTTTGCATGCTCAACAAGCAATCCAGCAAATGAATCTATTACAACTTTAGAATTAAATTCTTTTAATGATTCACGGAGCATTTCAACTCGTTCTTCAGTAGTAAATAATGGCTTTTTTGTAGGATTGATTGCTACAGTAACTACTACTTCATCAAATAAATCAACTGCTCTTTTTACAATATCAATATGCCCAAATGTTACAGGATCGAATGTACCGGGGTAAATTACTTTTTTCATATCATACCAAATAAAGTTTATTTATTACATTCAAATCTATTATTAATAACAAAGAATAAAAAAATCTTATTTAATTTATTTTTTCTACAACCAGTCCTGAAGAAAATTCTTCTAAATCTATAACTTTTTCTACCGATAAAGTTTCAGTATTAATTATTCCTAAAGTCCCGTTGTTGCCTTCTCCATTAATTTTAAATTTTGGTTGATGCATTCCATCAAGATTACGACCGGAAACATAAATGTATTTGTCATCTTTCGTAATATCACAGCCATGCAGCATATTTAAACGCACATCGGAAATTTGTGCAATTCTGTTCCAACTTGTACCTGATTTTTCTATCACATTTAAAGCACTTCCATTGCCAGAATTCATCATTGTAGAAACGTATATTCTATTGCCAGTGCTAGAAACCACAATATGCATTGGCATTTCGTTCACAACAACTTCTGCAAATATACTGTCTGCATTGGTGTCTATAATTAATATTTTACTTACTCCTCTTGCGGAGATATATAAATAATTACCATCTGGTGAAATAGCTGCCTGCATTGGTTCAGTACCAGTTGGCAGTATTATATCATCAAGAAACTCATCATTTACCGCATCTACAATGCTTATCCTATCCTTGGTAAGATTTGCTACGTATAATTTTAAATTACTTTGATTCAATGCCAGAGCATGCGGTATACCAGTTACAGGTAATGAAATCTCTTTAGTTAAACTCATAGTGTTTAAATTAATTACGTATATCGTATTGTAGATACTTGAGGAACTAGATGATCGTGATACATAAGCTTTTGTGCCGGTAGAATCAATTTGTATCATTCCTGGTTTTTCTAGACCGGAAATTTCAGCTACAATTTGGTTATCAGATTTTCTAATTTTAAAGAACTTACCTGAGCTAATAACAGTTGCATAGATAAATTCCCCAAACTCCTTTACCATATGCGGTGCATCAATTGTGGAATTGGTACTAACATTAATTAATCTTGACACCACTTTTTTATCACCATCTATTACTGATATCAGATCACTTGCTTGATTGCAAACATAAACATGGTAACTGGCATTGCTTGATGAAACTGTTCCGCCTTTGTCTTTAGCACCATCATTTATCCAATTCTTAACAATTTCTGTTTCTGAAGAAGTAAGATTTATTCCATCATGCGGAGAAAGGGGAGTAACATTTTTTTTTATTATTTGATAAAGAAGACTTTTGTCGGCGTTAAACGGAATGACAACCTCACCTTCAAAATTAAAGCTACCGTTATTGCCTGATTTTGCTCCTTGCATTAAAGCTGAAAATGTTTCCATCGAAATATTACCTGCCGGTGTTGCACCAATATGGCATCCTGAACTAGCACATTTATGAATAATAATTTCAGCGACAGCGTAACTTTCAAATCCATTATTATTTTCATCAATATATCTGACAGCATCTTTAGGGTTTTCTTTACATGCGATTAGTGTCAGAAATATTAAACTAATGGATACAACAATAATTATTATCTTCATTTTACTCTCATTTAATCAAATTCATTTTAATAATGTTGGAATAATTTCCTGATTGTATTCTAGCAAAGTATGCCCCTGATGAAAGATTACCAGCGTTGAAATTTATTTCAAAAACTCCAGAGTTTTTTATTTCATTTACAAGTTCTCTTACTTTTTCGCCAAGAGAATTATAAACAGAGATGTTTACAAATCCACTTTCAGGAATGGAAAATTTTATTTTGGTAGTAGGATTAAACGGGTTTGGATAGTTTTGTTGAATCTGAAACGAGGTAGTTGAATATACTTCAACTTTAATCACTTCGGAATAACTAAAACTTCCATCAAAATCTAACTGTTTTAACCGGTACTCGTAAGTACCCTCAACTATATTTTCATTGGTGAATGAGTAAACTTTGGGTTCAGTTGTAGTTCCAGCTCCGTTAACAAAACCAACCGTAAAAAAATCATTGCCTGATTTTCTTTGAATCTCAAACCCCTGGTTATTCGTTTCAGTTTTCGTTTCCCAATTAAGAACAACTGAATTTCCTAATACATTACTTGAAAATGAACTAAGCTCAACAGGAACTATGGCATTAAAATGTAGAACGTATAACCCAGTTTCTATATCTGATATTATTGTATTACCTGAAGGAAGAAAAGGATAACAACCCCAAGCTCCCTCATAAGTTCCTGTGTTTGAAGGATAAGTATCATAGTTGGCTGCTAATATTGGTTGTGTTGGATCGGAAATGTCTAACACAGCATAACCATGTTTATAATATGATATGTGAGCGTAGTTTCCCTTCACAAAAAGATTATGCACTGGATCACCACTGCCGGGATTTGGGTTTGGTAGTTGCCAGTTCGGAATCACGAGATCCCAGCTAGATCTATCTTGTAAATCCCAAACTGTAATATCTCTCTGATCAAACTCTTCACAACCAATAAAATATCTTTTGTCTTCGGTCATCCAACCACTGTGTGCATATATACCAGGTAAACTTTGACTAACTGAAATCAAGACAGGATTACTTTTATTTGTTATATCAATAAGATCATACGAATCTTCAGCACAAGCGACTACAGTATCATTCCAAACAAAAACATCATGTATATACCCGCTGCCCGCGTAGTATGCTGTTCTGGTTGGATTTGTTGGATTGCTTAAATCTAAAATATGCATTCCACCACTTCCGTTTGTTCCGATAACAAATGCATAACCGTTATCAATAAAAATATTATGGGCGCGTGTAAACCATGTTTCATTTGTTGCTACTAATGTTGCATCATTTGGTAATTGAGAAAGATCAATAATTTGCAACCCTCTCCCCGTACTTGTTGCTTCGGTGACAACATAAGCATAAGTTCCATGTACTTTTGCGTCTCGCCAAATTGAAGGAGGACCAGGAATAAACTTGACTTCCACGGGGTTTGAAGGATTTATCAGACTAACTATTGAAGTTCCATGTTGTGTAAGAAGTAATGCATATTCATTTCCCAATGGATCAACATATCCCCAAATATCATTGTAACCTATTGAGGGATATGGATTGAAGTTAGAAACTAGCTCAATACTCGATTGAGCAAAGTTTGGAAATGCAAATGCCATCCATAGCATGAATAAAAGAATTTTCATCGTGTAACCTTATTTATTTTAATAAAACAATCTTAATCGTTACACCGGATTTCAAAGTTCGCAGATTTATAAAATATACACCTGCAGGAAAACCGGCAGCATCAAAGCTTAATTGATGACTTCCGGAATGCATGAACCCATTAAATAATTCGCTAACTTTTTCGCCAAGAGCATTGTAAACGGCAAGCGAAATCAATTCGGATTCATGTAAATCAAAACTGATTATTGTTGACGGATTAAAAGGGTTGGGATATGCTGTAAGAAGTAAAAATTCTATCGGCTTAGTATCCCAGTCTTTGATATCGGATATCGTTAGGTTGTTGTAAAGATAAAGCCCCCCTTTAATATTTCCAAACATTAAATCGATATCTGAATCGTTGTCAATATCAATTAAATTTGGAACTGAATTACCTCCAAAATTTAATTCAGTAATAAGATTGTTTTTAAGTGTCCAAATCGGTGTAAAATCATTTCCCGCATTTTCGAAGTAAAAAATATTTCCATCTCTGCTGCCTGAGAATAAATCGTTATCCCCATCATTATCATAATCAATAAGAAACGGTGCACTGTTATCTCCGACATCAATTCCAGAGAAATAATTTTGCTGTAATTCGTAGGCTGGGGAAGTTTGTGAACCAACATTTTTATAAAATGTTATTCTGCCATTAAAACCTCCAATAATTAAATCCAAATCACCGTCTATATCGATATCTTTAATAAATGGAGTGGATGAAGTTCCAATATCTATGGGAAGTAAATTTATATCGGTTAAAATTCCCTCAAGTACAAAATCAGGAATAAACTTTGTCCCAATATTTTTATAGTATGATATCTTTCCATCAAATTTTCCAATAAAAAGATCATAATCTTCATCTCCATCAACATCTCCAAATGCTGGTACTACCGAAAGATCACCGGTAATATTTGAAAAATTTTCAGTAAGAAGATTATAGTGTGGTGAAATTGGTGAGCCATCATTTCTAAAAAAATAAATTGAGCCCAACGGATTTTTTAATGCACCAATAAATATATCCAGATCACTATCTGCATCAATATCTACAAATACAGGATAACTATTATTTCCTACATCAAGTGTTTTCAGATAGTCCTCAGTGATTTTCCTGAGGTTCGGATTAAATTGGTTCCCCTGATTTTCATAAAACATAAGCGATTGGGGCACACTTGGATCGTAAAGCACGGAAACAAATAAATCTAAATCTTTGTCTGAATCAATATCAACCAAACGCGGCATATTGAATCCACTGGTGTTTACACTATCTTCATTTATCGGATAGATAGTTGATGTAAGTTGAATGTTGGGAACGGTCGCAGTGCCTGAATTGGTCAACAAATAAAGGCTATTACTAAAAAAATCTCCCCAAATTAAATCTAAATCGTTATCACTATCAATATCAGCAAACTCCAAAGAACTTGCACCGTGTCTGAATTCTGAATTTGCTGATGTTCCAATAATTAAAATGTTCTGCCAAAAATTTGTAATAAACTTAAATGAAAAATTTTGTGCTGTTCCAATGTTTTCATAATAAGTAATGGTACCTGCCGAGTTTCCAAGAAAAAAATCATAATCATTATCTCCATCAATATCTGCAAGTATTGGATTACTGCCTGTTTCATTTGGGATATTTTGTCCGAGATTATCCTTAAGAGTATCAATGCTATTTTCAAAAAAAGGTGTTGCAGCGGAACCAGTATTTTTATTATATGTGATGTATCCACCATTACTTGTAAAAAAATCAAAGTCATTATCAAAGTCTGCATCAAAAAAATAAAACCAATCCAACAATTTTAAACCTGGAATAGTATCCAAAGACAAGACAAATTCCGGTTCACTTGGATTCCCTTCATTTTTTAATAATCCAAATGTTCCATCGCTATTAAAAAAAAAGAGGTCAAAATCGCTGTCGCTATCAATATCCACAAATTGATGCTCAATGTTATTGAATCCACCGGATAATATATTCTGATATTCGGATGTTCCATTTGTAAAAATCGGATTGTTAATTTGTCTTTGGTATAATTGGCTGAAGATGTCGGTAGGGATAATAAAAAGCAGTACAATTAAGTAGAAAAAATTTCGTATAGACAAGCGTCACCTATTATTTTAAACGGTTCAACATTAAAATTATCAATATCCTTTTGCTTTGTTTGGATTGATCTCTCAATTATCATTCTGGCATCTTGCTTAAGATATCCATTAGATTTAATATTCTCAACAACTTTGTAAATATCATCATTAAAGAAGGGCGGATCAGCTAGGATTAACTCATATTGTTTTTCCGGTATTCGTTTAGAGTAATCAACTGCCTCAGATTTTACAACTTTACAATTATTCTCAACTCCAAGTGATTTAATATTATCGATAAGATTTTTGTATATCTGAAAATTTCTTTCAATAAAAGTTACGTGCAAAGCACCACGGCTGATACATTCCAAGCCGAGTGATCCTGATCCGGAATAAAAATCGAGTATTTCAATTCCATCAAAATCTATTCTATTATTTAATAAATTGAAAAGTGTTTCTCGAACTCTGTCTGTTGTTGGTCTAATTTCTTTGGATTGAGGAACGTTAATCAATCTTCCTTTAAAGATGCCGGATATGATTCTCATTCTCATATAATTTTAAAAGTAATTAGGCAATTCTAAAAGCAATTCCTGCTGCAGAGGCAAAGGAGTTATACTTTTCTAAGTACAACTTACTTTCGTAAAGATCGGGTACTGGTCTTATTTTATCAAAGGGGTTGAATAGAGTGAAATCCAAACCCAATGTTTTTTTAAGTGTTTGAACAATGGCACCTGTTATTTCATCACCAGAAATAAATGCTGCTTCTATCTGTTCTCGTTTTACATTAAGGATAGATGAATGGGATGTTTCTTTAATTAGATGATTTGTTATCTCTCCAGCATCATTTAAGGGAATTACTTTAAAATATAGCGGTTTGCCGTTAAACGCATAAAAAAGTGAGAGAAATTTACTGTTGAAATAAATGCTTAGAGTTAATCCTTTATAAACGATTGCATTACTAACAGATAAAGACCTTTCAGCTGCTATGTGAAGGTTATCTATAAATTTTAGTTTGAGATTATTTCTTTTACAAAATGAATCGAGCATCTGTAAATATCTTCGCTGGATAGCAAAAACTAATGCAGAACTTGTTTCATTGAAATGCCCCTTCTCAATCTCAAAATACTGAATAACTAAATTTTTTGTAGAAATGAAAGGGTAGAGTACTGATAGTTCCCATTTAAATTCATCAAGCAAATCTTGATACAAAAGCGTTGTATCGTAAGGCATTTGCATTGTGTGAAAAAGTTCGAATGGAAGAGTAAACGAGACGGCTGTACTTTTAAAATTCTTTTTGATCAGCAGTTCATCAAAAGCGCCCTGAAGTAGGGCGCTAATTTTTGTTTCTTTATCATTTTCAAAATCTATCTGATCATTAAAATAAGTTTCATCAACATTAACCAACTTGAATTGATCATCTGAATAATTTATTTCAACAACTTGCAGTTTAGAACTGGATATATTAAACCCGATATGATTTTCAAATCCAGTCATTAATTTTCAGATTACTCCCAGGATGCTGTGTTTTTCAAAGCATCATTATCAATACTTCCTATGGTTCCATAACCGTTTGGATCTTCAATATAATATTTTGTTCCAATAACCTTTTTCTTATCAAGTCTTAAAAATTTTCCGGAAGGTGTAACAACAGAATCGGTAACTTCCGAACTATCAATTTTCATGACAAATCTTTCAAAAGTCTTTGGTGAGTAGTATAGACTGTCAGGTGTAAAAGTACCATCGGATAAGTTATTAAAAGGATTTGCAGGTTTCATGGTAAGTGAATCAAATGCATTAACAATGCTATCAACAAATCTATCATTCTTAACAAAGTTAATCAGCTTATCCAAATCACCGCTAAAAGCTCCATTCTTTTTTTGGAAAAGAATTTGTGCTTCTTTAAGATTTGACATTCTCATTCTTGTTTCATTCTTGAAATATTTTTCAGCTTCAACTTCAGCAGAAGGATCAATAACCGCAACTTTAATTAAAAGAAAGGTAAGGATGGCGACAACTAAATATAAGCCAGCGTGGATGTACCAAGGATCATCATTCTTCGAGTTTTTGGAAAACATTTTTCCTCCGGAAAAAATATAATGTTAAACGTTAATCAATAAAAATGTACTTTTTAATTTTAGATAATTTGCTTTCGCCAATGCCTTTTACATTCAACAGCTCATTAATGTTTCTAAATCGTTTATTTTGTTCACGATAATCAATAATATTTTGAGCCGTTTTTTGCCCTATTCCTGGTAAATTAACCAGTTCACTAACCTTGGCAGTGTTCAGATTAATACTTTTTTCTGCAGGCAAAGTTTTTTTCTGAATATTATCAAAACTTTGAGTGTTAAAATCTAAAACTTCCTGCTTATAGTCAACCTCTTTATCATCACTTTTTTTAGAATTATCTAAATCAGCGACTTTACTAGAATTATTAAACTTTTCATCTTCTTCAGAATAATCAAAAATCTGATAAGAAACTGTTTCCTGTTTGTCAACAAATACTTTGTATGTTAATCCAACTATAAAAACTATAATTACAAACAAGGAGATTTTTAATTCAGTTTGCGTTAATCCTATTTTTTTAGAAATTCCCTCGAGCATTTTGCCCCCGAGTAATACCTTTAATTTATTTTACTAAGAAAGTTAACAATTACTGTTTAATTATAAACCAAATCTCCTAAAAAAACCTTTGTCATTTTCTTTATCAGACGTTTTAAAATTTGGCTGTTCAGCAAGTTCTTTTAACAATTCCTTTTCCTTGTTACTAAGCTTTTGTGGAATATTAACAACAACTCTTACTATTTGATCGCCGCGTCCGGAATGATTTAAATGTTTAATTCCCTTATCGCGCATCTTTAAAAGCTTGCCTGATTGTGTACCTGAATCAATTTTTAATCTTGCTTTTCCAACAAGTGTTGGAACATCTACTTCAGTTCCTAAAACCGCTTCGGGAAAAGTGATTGTCAAATCATAAACAATATCATCCTCTTCTCTAACAAAATACTCATGTTCTTCTTCTTTAAAAACAACAATTATATCTCCTGAATGACCTCCTCGTTTTCCGGCGTTACCTTCACCACGCATTGTCATATAACTACCTTCGTGAACTCCAGCAGGCACATCAATATTGACCATTATGTCATCATTAATTCTTCCATCGCCCATACACTTTTTACAAGGAGTATCAATCACTTCGCCTTCACCATTACAATTTGCACAAGCAGTAATGTTAACAAATTGCCCAAATACCGATCGAGAAACAGATCTGATTTCTCCAGAGCCATTACAAATTGGACATTTCTTTTTAGGCGTATTTGCTTCAGCACCGCTGCCGCTACATTTATCGCACTTAACTTGTTTTTTTACTTTTATTTTTTTTGAAACACCTTCGGCAATTTCTTCCAACTTAAGTTTTAAAGTTACTTTTAAATCAGAACCAGGTGTTCCGTGCCCACGTTGTCTTCCACGCTGCTGTCCGCCGCCAAAAAAGTCATCAAATATTGAAGAACCGCCGCCGGCTCCAAAAATATCCGAAAAGTGAGAGAAGATATCATTTATATCCGAAAATCCTTGCGAGCCATAACCGCTGCCTCTAACTCCATCGTGGCCAAATCTATCATACTTTGCTCTCTTATCATCATTATTTAAAATCTCATATGCTTCTGCTGCTTCTTTAAATTTTTCCTCTGACTCTTTATCACCTGGATTTCTATCCGGATGATATTGCATTGCAAGCTTACGGTAAGCTTTTTTCAAATCATCTTTTGTTGCGTTTTTTGCTACACCAAGTATTTCGTAATAATCTCTTTTAGTCATTAATTTCTTTGTCTTTCTCTTTGATATAAAAACTACTCTTCACTAACAATAACTTTTGCGTGTCTTATTACACGATCTTTATACATATATCCAGTTTCTAATTCATCAATTACTGTGTAAGGTGGAACTGAATCATCGGCCCGTTGCATTAATGCTTCGTGAAATTCTACACTAAACGGCTGCCCAATTGATTCTATCTTTTTTATGCCCTGTTCATCAAGCGTTTTGATGAATTTATTATAGATAAGCTGGACGCCTTCTTTTACTTTTTTAATATCGTTTTCTTCATTAAAATGTTCAAGCGATCTTTCTAAATCATCAAGAGTCGGAAGTAGTTTAATTATTAATGATTCGGCAGCATATTTTAATAAATTAAGCTGGTCATTTTCTGTTCTGCGTTTATAGTTTTCAAATTCCGCAGCTTTTCTTAACATTAATTCTTTGTATTGATTAACTTCAGCCTCCAGTGATTTTATTTTTTCTTCTGAATCAGATTTAGAAACTATTTCTTCTTCAACATGATCATCATCTGCGGATTCAATATCAGGATTCATATTTTCATTTAATTCATCTTTGAAATTCTCATTCATTTTATCTTTACCTTTTCCTTTAGACATTAAAACGATTCTCCTTTTTTATTTCCTTTTAAAACTTCTGATAACATATCACCCAAATAAGAGACTATAGCAACAACTTTTGAGTACTCCATTCGTTTTGGGCCTATAATACCAACTGTTCCGGAAGTTTCGCCAAACGAATATTCTTTTGTAATTAAACTGTACTCGTTCAGTTTTTCATCTTCAATTTCACTTCCGATTGAGATTATAACATTACTATTTTTATCTGATTTTTTCTTGTCCATAATGTGGATAATTATATCTTTATCTTCAATTAATTCTATCACACTTTGAAATTTTTCCGGATCTTCAAACTCCGGCTGTTGAATTACATTTGTTGCACCAGTAATTACGAGTTTATCGCCATTTTTTTGATCTTTAAAAATCTTATCAACCGAATCAATAAATAATCTAATAATTGGTTTTTCAGATTCAGGAATATCAATAAATCTTTCCTTAAATGTACTTCTGATTTCTTGAAAGGTGAGTCCGTTTAATCTTTCGTTTAAGAGTGATTCCACTTTGTGAAGCTTTGTAATTTCAACTTCACTTTCAAACTCAAGTGTTATCGTTTTAACTAATCCAGACTTAATGCTTACCACAACTAATAATCTAGTTGATGATAAAATTACTAATTGAATTTTTTCTAAAATTCCGTTATCCAAGGTAGGATATGTAACACACGCAATTTGTTTTGTAATTCTGCTTAATAATTGAGATGCGATTTTTAAAATCTCATCTGTTTCCAATAAACTTTTATCTAAGCTTTGATCAATAATTCCTTTTTCGGAAATTTTTAATTTCTGAATTTCCATCAAAGAATCAACGTAATATCTGTAACCTTTATCGGTAGGGATTCTTCCGGCTGAAGTGTGTGGGTGATTTATAAAACCCGAATCTTCTAAATCGGACATAATATTTCTTACAGTCGCAGGAGAAACCCCAACATTAAACTTTTTGGTGATATTTCGCGATCCAACCGGTGAAGCAGTTAATATAAACTGGTGCACGATCGAACGCAGAATAGTTTTCTCTCTCTCGTTTAAATCTTCGTAAAGCATTTTCTAAAAGTGTTAACAATAAAATTATTTTTCAATTGTCAAATATATCAATAAATGAAAAAATATGCCTTATTTAATTGTTTTTATGTTTTGCAAAAATTTCCTTTAATTATAGTCTTGCTATTCCAAACATCATTACCAAACACAGCAATCTGATGAAAAAACGAACTTTTAGTTTCAATTGTAATAAAGTAACTATTGCTAAACAAAAATATTTTGGAAATTAATAATATCAAATATATTTTAGGGCATAAAATAAATAAGGTTATTTAAATGCCCACTGAAATGGAACCGATTGCGGAGATGATTTGCGAGTTGACTCGGAATTGCAGCATAAAGGAGGAATATTTTGCAGCAAGTTTTAATCTTTCACCAACAGAAGTAAAATTTTTAAAACTTTTTGCTGTAAAACCTAAATATACTATAAAAGAACTACGTGATATTTTAAAACTTACTCCCGGCAGAATAACTCATATTTTAACCTCTTTGGAGGCAAAAAACCTAATTTCAAGAACATTGGATGAAAATGATAAACGAGTTATTCTTGTAAGCATTTTGCCCAAAGCAAATCCTCTAATTGCCAATCTTCATCAAAACTACAGCGAATTACATAAACGAATTTTGCAAAATGTTAATGAAGAAGAACTGCAAAAAATCTCATCTTCATTAAAAATTCTTAACGAAGTCTTCGGGAAATGGGTAAATCAAAAATAGTTTAGAGCCTAAAATAATATCAATTTAAATCTTAAGTTAAAAAAATGAGAAAGATAGTATTAATTCTTGCCTTTGTTGGCTTACTGGTTGTAATAGCTGTGGGTTTTTTCTCACAAAAGGATTACGAACCTACTACTTTAATGAATTTGAAAGAAAAATATTCTCAAAAATATTCTCCTTCAGTTGACCACTCAAAATTTACTTCGCTTCAACAAAAATTTGAATCTCCGCAGGAAGTGACAGCAACTTGCATTAGCTGCCACAATAAAAGACAGACAGAAGTGATGCATTCAAATCACTGGAATTGGGAGCGAGAAGAATATGTTGAAGGACGTGGCATAGTTTATCTTGGTAAAAAAAATGCAATAAACAATTTTTGCATCGGAACACAAGGAAATGAAGAAAGCTGTGCAAAGTGTCATATTGGATATGGAATGCATTCCGATGGAAAAGTTTTTACAGATTCAACAAATGTAGATTGTCTTGTTTGTCACGATAATTCTGAAACTTATGCTAAAGCACCAGAAAAAGGCGGATTACCTGTTGCTACTTTAGATCTGAATTTAATTGCTCAAAGTGTTGGTAAGCCAAAATTAAGTAATTGCGGCGTTTGTCATTTCTTTGGCGGTGGTGGAAACAATGTTAAACATGGTGATCTTGATATGGCGATGTTTGAAACCACCAAAGATGTTGATGTACATATGGGCACAGACGGTGCAAAACTTCAATGCGTTGATTGCCACACAACTGAAAAGCATAATATTTCAGGTAAAGTTTATTCGCTTTCTTCAATGAATCTAAATAGAAATACTTGTGAACAATGCCACACTGAAACTCCGCATGAAGACAATATACTAAACGAGCATTCAATTAAAGTCGCTTGCCAGAGTTGCCATATACCAACTTATGCAAAAGCAAACTCTACAAAAATGTCTTGGGATTGGTCCACTGCGGGTAAATTAAAAAACGGTGAGCCGTACGAAGAAGATGATAGCCTTGGCAATCATACTTATTTATCTATAAAAGGTAGTTTTACCTGGGAAAGAAACGTTGAACCTGATTATATATGGTTTAATGGTACTGCCTCACACTATCTTGAAGGCGATAAGATTTCTGACACGACAAAACCACTCATACTTAATCAACTTCACGGATCTTATGCGGATGATGATTCAAAAATTTATCCTGTAAAGATTCATGTTGCAAAACAACCATTTGATCCAGTAAATATGATTCTTATCCAGCCAAAACTTTTTGCTGAGAAAAAAGGAGAAGGAGCATTTTGGAAGGATTTTGATTGGCAAACAGCATCTACCGAAGGAATGAAGCAACTTGGTTTACCATTCAGCGGAAAAATATCTTTTATCAAAACTGAAATGTATTGGCCTGTAAATCACATGGTTGCAACAAAAGAAAATACTCTTGATTGCAATAGCTGTCATCAAAGAGAAAACAGCAGGCTTGCGGGATTGAAAGATTTTTACATGCCGGGAAGAGATTATTCCAACATTGTTGAAATAGCCGGCGTTTGGATGTTGATACTAACTTTATTGGGTGTGCTAGCACATGGCACAGTTAGAATTTTTGTTGCTGCAAAAGCAAGAAAAGGAGACAAAAAATGAAAAATAAACAAGTTTATGTTTATAAGGCCTTTGAGAGATTCTGGCACTGGATGCAAGCAATATTAATTTTCTTTTTAGCCTTTAGCGGTTTTGAAATTCATGGTTCTTACACTTTTTTTGGATTTAAAGATGCTGTTAAGTATCACAACATCGCAGCTTATATGCTTATCGTATTAATTGTATTTGCAATTTTTTGGCACTTCTCAACGGGCGAGTGGCGACAGTATGTTCCTTCTTTTGAAAATATAAGAGCACAACTTAATTATTACATTTTAGGAATTTTTAAGAATGCTCCTCATCCAACCAAGAAAACAGTTTTAACAAAATTAAATCCACTGCAAAAGTTAACATACTTTGGACTAAAGATTTTGGTTATCCCAGTTATCGTTACATCAGGTCTGCTTTACATGTTATATCGTTATCCACAGCGACATGGAATTGAATCTTTAAATATTCAATCTTTAGAATTGATAGCAATAGTGCATACTATTGCTGCATTTTTCTTTTGTCTTTTATTATCACACATTTGTACTTGATTACTACTGGCGATAAAGTAACAACAAATTTAAAAGCAATGTTAACCGGTTACGAAGAACTAGAGGGGGATGATGAGCACAAAAATAAATCAGAATTAAAAAATGAAATTAAAGATGAGCTACAAAATGTTCGATCAGAAAATTTAGTATAGAGGATATTATGGAAGAAAAAAAATATATGAATCCTTATTTAGCAGGAGTTTTTCTTGGTCTTTTGTTAATAGCAACAATTTATATTACTGGCAGAGGTTTAGGTGCAAGTGGAGCAGTTAAAAGTTTTGCTGTTGGGATTGTGGAGTCAGTTGCACCAGAACACACAAGTAATCAAACTTTTTACAAGGAATACTCCGAAGGACACTCCGGCAGCCCATTAATGAACTGGTTGGTTTTTGAAGTTGTTGGAGTTTTTATCGGTGCATTTCTATCGGGACTTATATCCAACAGATTAAATCTAAAATTAGAATACGGGCCCAGATCTAAACCAAACATAAGAATTGTTGGAGCTTTAATTGGTGGATTGTTATTTGGATTTGGTGCTCAGCTCGGAAGAGGCTGTACTAGCGGTTCCGCATTAAGCGGAATGGCAGTTTTATCAACAGGTGGATTGATAACTATGATGGCAATATTTGGCGGAGCTTACTTGTTTGCATACTTCTTTAGAAAATTTTGGATATAGAAAGGAGAATTTATTATGGGACCATTAGTACCCGATGTAATTGGAAATGATTTAAATTTTATTGTAGCACTTATAATCGGAATTTTATTTGGAGTGATTTTAGAACAAGCTGGATTTTCAACTTCAAAAAAATTAGTTGGATTATTTTACGGATATGATTTTACAGTCTTAAGAGTTTTCTTTACTGCCGGAATTGTTGCCATGATTGGTGTAATAGCTTTAGAGCATTTTGGTTTGCTTGATATAAATCTAACATATATTAACCCTACATTTCTTTGGTCTGCAGTAATTGGTGGATTGATAATGGGACTGGGATTTGTGGTTGGCGGGTTTTGCCCCGGTACAAGTGTTTGTGCTGCGGCCATTGGGAAAATTGATGCAATGATTTTTATTGCTGGTTCATTTATTGGAGTATTAATTTTTGCTGAAGGTTATCCACTTTGGGAAGGTTTATATAAAGCGGAGAACTGGGGAAACATTAGAATTTTTGATTTACTAGGAATGCAACAAACTATATTTGCGTTTATGTTAACTGCATTTTCACTTTTTGCATTTTGGATTGCCTCAATAGTAGAAAATAAAGTTAATGGAATAAAAAAACCTGCATTTAGGTTTACTCCATATTATGTTACAATTGGTGCAATCGGATTTATACTGTCTCTTTCTGCGTTCGTGCTTACTGAAAGAAAAGATTCACTTTTACAGCGAGTAGAGGATATTAAATTTGTAAATAATTATGGTATCAAAACTATGACCGTTGATGAATTTGCTTTTCGATTAATGAAAGATGATAACAAACTACAAGTAATAGATTTTCGTCCCTTTAAAGAGTATCAAAAACAAAGTTTACCATACTCAACGTCATTTACATTTGATAATCTTTTTGAAAAAGAACCAAGTAAGATTTTAAAAATCAGACATAAAATAAATGTATTTGTTTCTGGCGATGAACTTGCAGAAAGAAAGCTTGCCATTATTGCCGATAAGCTTGGTTTTACAAATATAACCATTTTAAAAGGCGGCATGGATAAGTTTAATAAAGACATTTTAAATTTTGATAAAAATAGTATTGCTTCAAACAAACAGGAACATGACACATTTCGATTTAGAACTAAAGCAAGCTCAGTTATTCCCATTCTTATTGAGCAAAATAAATCGGCAGGACCAGTTAAGAAAACACAAAAACGTGTAGTTGGCGGATGTTAAGATATTAAATGAAGCCGGTTTATGCCGGCTTTTTTATTTTCACTTAAAAATTAAATCCCTAATTTTTTAATTTTTCTCCAGAGTGTTGAAGGATTGATATTTAGTTCATTTGCTGCTTTTGTTCTATTTCCATTGAACTTATCTAAAACTGAAATTATCAAATCACGCTCTGCATTTTTAAACCCATTTTGTAAATCACGTTTAATTGGTTTACTAATATTCAGGTTTTGTTCGCGTAATCTTTTAGGAAGACATTCAACCTGAATAATATCTCCATTGCATAACACAAAACAATGCTCGATAACATTTTCTAATTCTCTGATATTTCCTTGCCAACTATAATCCACAAGAAGCTCATAAGCATCAGATGAAAATTGCTTTATTTTTTTATTAAACTTTGTATTAAACGATTCTATAAAATGTTTTACTAATAACGGAATATCATCCATCCGCTCTCTAAGAGGAGGAAGATGTATATTGATAACGTTTATTCTGTAAAATAAATCTTCACGAAATCTTCCGGCGTTTATTTCTTCAGCCAGATTTTTATTTGTTGCGGTAATTATTCTAGCATCCAATTTTATAGTTTTGTTTCCACCAACTCTTTCAAACTTGTGTGTTTCTAAAACTCTAAGAAATTTTGTTTGAACTGTGCTTGAAAGATCACCAATCTCATCAAGAAATAAAGTGCCGCCTTGTGCAAGCTCAAACTTTCCAATTTTTGTTTTTATTGCACCTGTAAATGCGCCTTTTTCATGCCCGAACAATTCACTTTCAATAAGTGATTCTGCAAATGCACTGGAGTTAACTGCGATAAAAGGACCTGTTTTTCTCGAACTGTTTAGATGGATAGCTCGCGCTGCTAATTCTTTTCCTGTTCCGCTTTCACCGGTTACTAAAACTGAAGTATCAGTTTGTGATACACTTTCCAGAACAGAAATAATTTGTTTGATTTCTTTGTTTCTACCAACAATATTTTCGTATTTAAAAAACTCACTTAAATGAGCAGAAAGGTTTTTTATTTCAGAAATATCAATGAAGGTTTCAACTGCACCAATTTTTTCATTTTTGTTATTAATGAGGATACCGGAATTTACACGGATAGGAATTTTTTTGCCATCTTTATGCAGTATTTCCAATTCATTACCAATCATTGGTTTACCTTTTTGCATTGTCTGCTCCATATGGCATCCATTACGACATAGTGAAGAATTAAAAATATCCCAGCACTTTTTTCCTATTGCTTCAATTTTTTTTAACCCGGTTATTTTCTCTGCTGATGTGTTAAATGAAGTTACATTCCAATCATTATCAATTGTAAATGTTCCTTCAATATTACTGTTGAAGATTGCATCTAGTATATTTTTTTGGTCCATTAATTCAAATGTTTTATGTTGCAGCTCTTTGGCAAGTGAAAGCATTTCGTTCGTATCTCTAAAAACAAAAACTACACTTAGAACATGATTCTCTCTTTTAATTGGTGTTATCGATGCAAGAACGTTTTTAGTTTGTCCGTTGTGGTCAGTAATATTAAATGCAAGATTATTGAATGCTAGATTTTTCTCTAATGATTCATTAATAAATTTTCTTCCATCTGGATTATTTTCAAAAATAAATTCAAAAGAATTTCCAATTACTTCATCTTCAGAATAACCCGTTATGCGTGAAGCTGCTTCATTAAAGACAATTATGCTCTGATCTTTACCAATCACCACAATTCCATCTGGAATGATTAGCGTTTCTTTATTTTTATCAATAATCTGTTGTACATCTGACATATCAATCTCATTTTTTTAGATAAAATAATAATTGCAATGCAATAATGCAAGATGATTGCAAGATATATTGCAAAAATGCAAATCTCTCTAGATGAAAAAGCGAGATAATCGCATAAAAGATAATTCAATTAGTGGAACATGAATAGCACTACAGTAATTATTACAAACGAGGTATGAAATGGATAATCAAGTACATAAATGGTTTAAAGGTAAATTGGAATCAATTTACTTAAAAATTGAAAGAAGTGTTCTTTCAAATAAATCCCTAAAATGTAAAGTTGTTTTTGGTCCTGTTCGCTCAAGAAGATTGGGTTTGGTTTTGGGAATTAATAATTTAAAACCAAACGTGTGTTCCTATGATTGTATTTATTGTCCGGGCGGAAAAACTTCTTGTTGCTCAATCTGCACAAAAAATTGTCTCTCACCTTATGAACTTTACTTTTCAGTAAAAAATAAAATTGATGAAATTAAAAAAAGTGGAAAAGATATAGACTATATCCTTTTTGCAGGAAGCGGTGATCCTGCACTTGATTCAAATCTTTCAGAGGAAATTAGGATTCTTAGAGAATTTGGTTACAAGGTTGCAGTATTTACTAACTCAGCACTTTTGTGGAATGAGAACATTCAAGAAAATCTAATGTATGCTGATTATGTTTCACTTAAAGTTGATACTGTAAACGAAGATACATGGTCAAAAATAAATCGCCCGCATCAAAGATTGGATTATAATCATATCCTGAAGGGGATTGAACAATTTTCTAAAAGATTTAGAGGGCATCTTACAACCGAAACAACACTAATAAAAAATTTGAATGATAGTTCAGAAGAAATAGAGCAACTCGGCAAATTTTTAAATACCATTAAACGAAATGTTTCCTATTTTATGACTCCAATCTATCCTACAGCCGAAGTTTATGCGATTAGTCCTGACACTGAATCACTTAAAAAATTATCCACAGTAATTAACAATAATGTCGCGAACTCGAAGATGTTATGCTGTCCGGAGAAAGAAGAGTTTTTTGCAACTGATGATTTTGAAAATGAACTTTTAGGATTACTTCAGATCCATCCTGTTAACGAATCTGCTGTAAAAACTTTTGCACTTGCTAACAGCAAACTGGAAAAATTGACTGAACTGATAGACACCAAAATTATTAAAAAATTAGATCATAACGGCAAAACATATTATGCAATTGAAGAATCATTGCAAACAGAAATGATTAAATAATAAACCTGTGTAGAAAGATTATAAATGAATCAACAAGACAAACAAAAATCATATGAAGAAGAGGAAAAAAGAATTTCTGAAACAATCTCGAAAATAAAACACCGCATTGCAGTCTTTAGCGGTAAAGGTGGAGTTGGAAAAACTACGGTTAGTGTTAACCTTGCTTACGCTTTACAATTAGAAGGTTTTAGAACAGGAATACTCGATGCTGATATCACTGGGCCGAACGTTGCAAAAATGTTGAACATTGACAGCGAAATAATTTTCCTGAACGAGAAGATTGTTCCTTTTGAAAAATACGGTGCTAAAATGATTTCTATGGCAAGCATGTTACCGCAAGGGCAGCCATTAATCTGGCGTGGACCAATTCGATCAAAAGTTATAAATCAATTTTTAGCAGATGTGGAATGGGGTGAACTTGATTATCTAATAGCAGATTTGCCTCCAGGAACCGGAGATGAAATTTTAACTATCGCACAAGAAATGAAGCCTGATTATGCAGTTATTGTTACAACCCCGCAGGAAGTTTCCGTAATGGATGCTGAACGAGCGATAAACATGGCAAAGAAACTTGAGATTCCATTTATTGGTGTCGTAGAAAATATGGCTGGATTTGTCTGTCCACATTGTGGCGCTGTTGCTGAAATATTTGGTGCTGGTGGTGGTGAAAAGCTTGCTGCTGACTATGATGTGAAATTTTTAGGATCAATTCCTATCGATATTGATGCGCGAATACTTTCTGATAAAGGAAAACCTATTGTACTTGAAAAACAAAATTGTGAAGTATCATCAGTCTTTAAATCAATCTCTGCTTTTATTGCAGAACATTATCAAAAAGAACCGTTTAGTAAAATTGTTAAGTAAAAAATAATCAACGTTAAATGAGGTTAAAATGATCAGGTTAATATTTGTTTCTCTTCTAATTTGTGTTGCTTCTGTTATTGCTCAATCACACAAAGATTATATCTCCGGACCATTTAACGGTCCACAGGAAGTGACACAGGAATGTTTGAATTGCCACGAAAATGCTGCAACAGAAATAATGAAAACAAATCATTGGACATGGCTTAACGAAGAGTTTGTTGATGCAAATGATAATAAAGTACAAATGGGTAAGAAAAATTTTATAAATAATTTTTGTATTGCAGTTCCTTCAAACTATCCTCGCTGCACAAGTTGTCATATAGGTTATGGATGGAAAGATGCTTCTTTTGATTTTAAAGTTGAACAAAATGTTGATTGTCTTGTATGTCATGAGCAAACCGGCACTTATATAAAAGTTCCAACGGGAGCAGGAATACCTGATGCAAAAGTTGATTTATTAGTTTCAGCACAAAGTGTTGGTAAAACTACTAGAAAAAATTGCGGTATCTGTCATTTTGATGGCGGTGGCGGAACTGGTGTTAAACACGGCGATATGGATAATAGTTTATACGACCCGAAACCTGAAACAGATGTTCATATGGGAGCACTTGGTTTTCAATGTTCTGATTGTCATACTACTAAAGAACACAAAATTATGGGCGCCAGTCATGGTTCTATGGCTTCTGGTCAAAATCATATTTACTGTACAGATTGTCACGAAGGTGAAATTCACGAAAATAAAACTATTAACAAACATCTTAGCAGAGTCGCTTGCGAAACCTGTCATATTCCTCAATTTGCAAAAGAAGAACCCACTAAAGTTTGGTGGGATTGGTCAAAAGCTGGTGAAGATAGAACAGATATAAAAGATAAATATGGAAAAGATTCTTACAACAAATTAAAGGGTGAATTTGTGTGGGCAAAGAATGTTGTCCCTACATATCAATGGTATAACGGCAGTGCAACATATTACAAATTTGGAGATAAGATTGAACTAGGTGAAATCGTAAAGTTAAACTCTCTAAATGGTGATATAAAAGATCCTAAAGCTAAGATTGCTCCCTTTAAAGTTATGCGGGGCAAACAAATTTATGACTCACAGAATAAATATTTAATCGTACCAAAACTTTTTGGTGAAGACGGCTACTGGAAAACATTTGATTGGAATTTAGCATCTCAACTTGGAATGAAGGAAGTAAACTTGGAATACTCAGGTAATTATGCCTTTATTGAAACTGAAATGTATTGGCCAATAAATCATATGGTTGACTCAAAAGACAAAGCACTCGGTTGTACAAATTGTCACGGCGTCAAAGGTGATAGATTAAATTGGAAAGAATTGGGTTATACCGGTGATCCGATGAAAGTAAAAGGAAGAAAGTTTAGTAATTAAATAATTAAGCATTACATAAATAAGCTGAAATTTTATGGATAAAAAAGTAAAAATCGGAATTATCATTTGTGATAGATATAAAAGCTGTGCTGGTGGCAAATGTTTTAGATCAATCAAAGAACGAGCTGGCGCTTTTGATATTTATAGAGATAAAGAAGTTGAGCTTGTGGGATATACAAGCTGTGGTGGGTGTCCGGGTGGAAATATAGAATATGCGCCCGAGGAATTAAAAAAGAATGGTGCAGAAGTAATCCACTTTGCAACCGGGATGGTTGTGGGATATCCCCCATGCCTTTATATAAATCAATTTAAGGATTTTATAGAAAGTAAATTTGATTTAAAAGTTGTTGTTGGAACTCATCCAATACCGGAAAAATATTTTCTTACTCATACGCAGCTAAATACTTGGAATGGAAGTGAATGGAAAGAAATTTTAACTCCAACACTCAAAGATAAAGCAGTTAGAATAGCTTATGATTAATATGATAATAAATCTTATAATATATTATAGAGAGTATAAATAATGATCGTTTTTGGTCCAATACCATCTCGTAGATTAGGCAGAAGTTTAGGAATAAATAATATACCGCCAAAAGTTTGCAGCTACTCCTGTGTTTATTGTCAGGTTGGATTAACTACTCAACTATCGATTGAGCAAAAAGAATATTATTCACCGATGATGATTTACACAGAGATTGAAGATCGGATATCTGAACTTAAAAGTAATAAAGAACGAATAGATTATCTTTCTTTTGTTCCTGATGGCGAGCCAACCCTTGATGTAAATCTTTATGAAACAATTCAACTGCTTCAAGAATTTGGGATTAAGATTTCAGTTTTTACAAATTCATCTCTCATCTGGAAGAAGGAAGTTCAAGAAGCATTAAATCTTGCGGATTATGTTTCTGTTAAGATTGATGCAATAGATGAAGCCACATGGAAACAAATTAATCATCCTGCTTTGTCACTTAAGCTTAATACAATTTTAGATGGAATTCTGGACTTCAAAGAAAAATACAATGGTACACTTGTAACTGAAACAATGTTGATTGATGGATTGAATGATAATGAAGATGAACTTATCAAAATTGCACATTTTATTGTAAAGGTTGATCCTGAGATTGCCTATTTGACTATTCCAACAAGACCTACACCATTGAAGAATATTCATAGACCTGATAGAACAAAAACAATTAATGCTTACAGAATTATTAAATCAGTATACAATAACACTGAGCTATTGAACGAGTATGAAGGGAATGAATTTTCTACTGGAAGTGAAACAGAAGAAAGTTTAATAAGCATTATGGCGGTTCATCCAATGAGAAAAGATGCTGTTGAAAAATATCTAAAGAAATCTAGTTCAAATTGGAATACAGTAACAAAACTGATTGAAGAAAAAAAGATTAAAAAGCTTATATACGATGGTAATACTTTTTATAAAAAGAATTAATTGATCAATTAATTAGAGAGGTAAGATATGGCAATCAGTAAAACATATTCACAAGACAAAAAAGTATGTCGTGTTACTTTTACACTTCCTAAAGAAGTTTGTGAAAACTTTGAGGAGATAAGTGTAGTTGGTGATTTTAATAACTGGGATCCGCATCACGATAAATTTTCACACAGTCATCCTGATGGTTCTTCATCAATCGAATTAGTGCTTGATGCAGGAAATGAATTTAAATTCAGATATCTGTGTGATGGCGCAACTTGGTTAAATGAACCTGAAGCTGACGCAGAGGTTTTAACTCATTATGGAGACTCGAAAAACTCTGTAATCGTTGTATGAAAATGTAATGTAAAAATTAAATCACAAATTAATAGGAATAAATCATGCCAAACTTAGATGGAACTGGTCCGCAAGGACAAGGTGCTTTGAAAGGACGAAGAAGAGGTAAATGCAGAGATACAGAAAAAGGTGTTACAAAAGACCAATCAACCGAAAATAAAGAAGTTGTATACGGACTTGGACGCGGTGGAAGACCACATGACGGTGGAGGAGTTGGGTATGGACAAAACAGAGGAAAAGGATTCGGAAGAAATCATACTTCCAATAAATAATACCTTGATAATAGCAGTCTCAATAAATAAGCCGGAGTTATCATCCGAAATCTCTGATGTGTTTGGAAAAAGTAAATATTTTTTGATTTACAACTCCACCCATAATACATCAGAGTTTTTGCTCAATCCATTTACATCGGAATTAGGAGGTGCTGGAATTCAATCAGCTTGGTTCCTGATTGAGAAAAATATTGAAGCTGTGATCACAAAGCGGATTGGAATCAATCCTCTAAGATTCTTCAGTTCTTCAAAAATAAAATTATATCAATTCAATAATGGAACAGCAGAGGAAGCAATAAAAGCATTTATTGATAATAGACTTCAAGAAATCAGTGTAGATGAAATCGAACTAAATCCAGTTAGAAATCGAAAAAGATATGGAAGAAAATTTTCCAATAAAATTATTACAAACAATCACAATAAAGGACAGGATTCTATATGAAGAACAGAATAGCAATTGCAATTGAAGAAAGTGGCAATGGAAGAGAAACAGTTGCAGAACATTTCGGAAGATGTTCGAGATTTAAAGTTTGTGAACTTGATGATGATAAATCAGTAGTTAAAACAGAAATTTATTTTAACCCAATGGTAGGTGAGCATAACGGTGCGTGTCAACTTCCTGGTTACGTAAAGCAATTTAATGTTAACACAATTATTGCTGGCGGAATGGGACAAAAAGCTGTAAGTAATTTTCTTAATTACGGTATAAGTGTAATAACCGCACCAGGACTTTTATTTGAAGATGCTTTCGATCTTTATCTGCAAGGGAAACTAAGTGGATATGAAGCTTGTAAGCATGAACATCATCATCATTGAGGTTTAAGTTGGTAATATCAATTGCATCAGGTAAAGGCGGAACAGGAAAAACAACAGTTGCATGCGGACTCGCTTCAGTTATTAACGAAAGTGTTTACATTGACTGTGATGTTGAAGAACCTAACGGTCATCTTTTATTAAAACCTGGAATCTTAAAAGAAGAACCTTCTTATAAACTTATCCCAAAGATTAATTATGAGAGCTGCGATTTCTGTAATAAATGTGCAGAGGTTTGTGAATTTAATGCACTGCTTAATCTCAAATCTGAAATTTATTTGATTGATGAACTCTGTCATAGTTGTGGAGCTTGTACTTACTTTTGTCCTCAAAAAGCAATTACAGAAGCAAATAAAGAAAATGGGAAGATCAGAATTGGTGAAACCTCAAATAATATTTTATTCTATGATGCATATCTAAAAGTTGGTGAGGCCTCTGCCGCTCCACTAATTAAAAAAGTTAAAAATGCTTATAAAGGAAATAAAACTGTAATCATTGATTCACCTCCGGGAACTTCCTGCTCAATGCTGGAATCAGTTAAAGATTCTGATTTTTGTGTACTCGTAACAGAATCAACCCCGTTTGGTTTTAATGATCTTAAGCTTGCTATTAATGTATTAAGACAAATAAAAATACCATACGGAATAGTAATAAATAAATATGATGAAAATTATTACTTGCTGGATGAATACATCCAGAAAAACAAGCTCAATTTATTATTGAAAATTCCCTTTAGAATGGATATAGCTGAAAGCTACTCAAAAGGTGAACTGCTAACAGAGACAATTAAAGATTACAGAATTATGATGTTAGAACTATTGGAAAAAATCAAAACAGAAATTGTTGAAAAAGAATATGTTTGATAAAAAGTATAAACAAATTGTAATTCTAAGCGGTAAAGGCGGCACTGGTAAAACAACCGTTGCAACTGCATTGTCAGAAATAGCAGAAGATAAAATAATTATTGATGCAGATGTTGATGCTGCCAATATGCATTTAGTTTTTGATTATTACATTAACTCTGAATACGATTACTATGGAGGGAAAAAAGCTGAAATAAATTCTGATAGATGTTCGCAATGCGGAATATGCGAATCGGTTTGCAGATTTGATGCTATCAAAGATTTTAAAGTAAACAGAACAAGCTGTGAAGGATGCGGATTTTGTTTTCGTATTTGTCCTGATAGTGCAATTTCATTTTATGAATCAAAATCCGGAGTTTATTCAGAGTGTGAACTGGAAGATCAATCTAAGTTTTATTTTGCTCAATTATTAGCCGGTGAAGGTAATTCCGGTAAGCTTGTAAGTGAAATAAAAAAGAAAGCTAACGGACAGGCTAAGGGAAAAGTTAATTGGATTATTGTTGATGGACCGCCGGGAATCGGCTGTCCGGTTAATGCCAGTCTTTCTGGAGCTGATTTTGTTGTAATTGTAACTGAACCAACTCAATCCGGTTTACATGATTTGAAAAGATTAATAAACTTATTAAAGATATTTAAGATCCCGAGCTCTGTGATAGTCAATAAATTTGATATTAATATTGAAATGAGCAAAAGTATTGAAGAATATTTAAAACCAGAAGGAATTTCTGTTCTTGCAAAAATTCCTTTTGACAAACAATTCATTAAAGCAATTCAAAATTCCAAATCTATAATTGAATATGATCACACTTATGGAAAAAGATTCAAAATTATTTGGGATGATATTCAAAAAATTATTTTAAACTAAAGGTCTAAAAATGTTAGTAGCAATAACCTCAACTTGTGATACACTTGATGCATTGGTAAATGAAAAGTTTGGACGATGTCAATATTTTTTAATTGTAGATCCGTATACAATGAAGTTTGAAGCTGTTCCTAATCCCGCAGAACAAGCTCAAGGTGGTGCAGGACCCAAAGCGGCAGAAGTTATAATTAACAAAGGAGTAAATGTTTTATTGACGGGACACGTCGGTGACAAAGCCGAACAAGCTCTTAAAACAGGAAACATTAAAGTTGTTGATGGATTATCGGGAAATGTAAAAGTTAAAGATGCTCTCAACAATTACTTATCAAATTTAAAACGAGATTAATATGTATGTTCCAACAAAAATATTTTTTACAAAAGGTGTAGGAAGGCACAAGGATTACCTAAGTTCTTTTGAACTTGCATTAAGGAATGCAGGCATAGAAATCTGTAACCTTGTAACAGTCAGCAGTATATTTCCACCATCCTGTAAACGTATAAGTAGAGAAGAAGGATTAAAAGAATTAAAACCCGGACAAATTACATTTGCGGTAATGGCAAGAAATTCTACGAATGAACCTAATAGACTAATAGCCTCATCAATTGGAGTTGCAATTCCTGCCGATAATTCTCAGTACGGATATCTCTCTGAATATCATCCCTTTGGTGTAACTGAAAAAAATGCAGGGGATTATGCAGAGGATCTTGCAGCACAAATGCTAGCAACAACTCTGGGAGTTGAATTTAATCCCGAGTCTGATTGGAATGAAAGAGAGCAGGAATTTAAGATGTCCGGCAAAATTGTTAAGACTTTTAATATCACTCAATCCGCCGAGGGAGATAAAACGGGATTGTGGACAACAGTAATTGCCGCTGCGATTTTGTTACCATAGAGTGTTACTAAAATCAACTAAAAGTCAGATAATTAATTCATAACTATGATTCAGTGTCTATAAAATATTTGTGAATCATATTTGATAATTGTGTACCGCAACTTGTAGTTGCTTTTTGCATCTAAATGGCATTAAACAAATAATATTATTGCTGTAAAATGATTGATACAATATTAAAAATAGTTAAAGAATCAATTCAGATTTCATTGCTTGTTGCAGTAATGATGATATTAGTTGATTTGATAAATGTAGTAACTAAAAACAAACTTGAGTCATTTTTTATAAATGCACGAAAGTTTAAGCAGTATATATTAGCCTCTTTAATCGGGACTGTTCCAGGCTGTATTTGTGGATTTACAAACGTATCTTTATACATTCATGGTTTAATAAGTTTTGGTGCCCTTTCCGGAGCTATGATAGCTGTTTCAGGCGATGAAGCATTTGTGATGCTAGCTATGTTTCCGAAGGATGCTATTATTCTCTTTTTCATTCTATTTGTTATCGGAATATTCAGTGGTTGGTTAATCGATATTATTGTTAAAAAATATAAAATCTCTACTTGCGAAAATTGTAAGGAGATGGTTACTCATCCTAAAGAGAAAAGTTTTAAACATTATTTCAAAGAACATATCTATGGCCACATTATTAAAAAGCATCTTTGGAAAACTGCTCTTTGGACATTCGGAGCATTAACGGTTGTTGAGTTTGGTCTTCAATATTTGCATTTAGAACAGTTCACATCACAATACAAAATTGTTTTTCTATTTGTTGGAGCGTTGCTTGGATTGATACCGGAATCTGGTCCACATTTAATATTCGTTACTCTTTTTGCACAAGGACTAGTTCCATTTTCCGTTTTGTTAACAAGTTCCATTGTTCAGGATGGGCATGGTATGCTGCCGATGCTTTCATATTCGTTGAAAGATTCAATTAAATTAAAAATATTCAACTTTGTAATCGGTCTAACTATTGGTCTAATAGTTTTTGCTTTAGGGTTTTAACTTACTGTTACTTATAAATTATCCGCATAATACCAAACAATAAATATAATTAAGGAATTTTATAAAATGGATATTAGAGCAATTCAAGATTACTATCCTGATGATGTAGCACATTGTTATGGCTGTGGTAGATTAAATGAATCCGGACATCAAATTAAAAGTATTTGGGATGGAGATGAAACAATTTCTAAATTTAAACCAAAGGAATATCACACTGCAATTCCAGGTTATGTTTATGGTGGGTTGATTGCTTCCTTAATTGATTGCCATGGAACCGGAACTGCTGCATTGGCTTCATATAAAGCCGATGGGAGAGAGCCGGATACTTTACCCCCATTTCGTTTTGTTACGGCTTCTCTTCAAGTTGATTATCTAAAACCAACTCCACTTGGTGTTGAACTTGAGCTAAGGGGAAAAGTAATGGAAATAAAAGGAAGAAAAGTAATTTCTGAAATTACAGTTTCTGCAAACGGAGAAATTACTGCACGTGGTAAAGTAATAGCGGTTCAGATGCCTGAAAGTTTAATCTAAGATAGTAAATCCGAGAATTGAGTTAATGTAAGTGTCAAAGCTTAGTGATTTCACGTAACCTTTGTAATAATCTTGGATTTGTGGTAAATTTTTTTGTGAAATAATTATCAATTTTTATAAAAAGAGAGTTCGTTTTGGATCAAACTTACAAAGCTGCTGGAGTCGATATTGAAGCAGGCGAGAAGACTGTTGATAAAATTAAAAGCTATGCAAAATCCACATTCAATAAAAGTGTTTTAACTGATATCGGGATGTTTGGAGCTTTTTATGAACCTGATTTTTCGGGTTATAAAAATCCTGTTTTAGTTTCCAGCGTTGACGGTGTCGGTACGAAGCTGAAAATTGCCATAGAAATGGATAAGCACGATACGATTGGTCAGGATTTGGTAAACCATTGTGTTAATGACATTGCCGTTTGCGGTGCAAAGCCGCTTTTCTTTTTGGATTATTATGCAACCGGAAAATTAAATCCGGATAAAGCCGCGGATGTTATTAAAGGTTTTTCAATTGCTTGTAAAGAAAATGATTGCGCATTAATTGGTGGTGAGACTGCTGAAATGCCCGGTTTGTATCAGGCTGATGATTTTGATGTTTCTGGAACAATTGTAGGAGTTGTTGATAAATCAAAGATAATTGATGGAAAGAGAATACAAAAAGGAGATTTGTTAATCGGATTTCCTTCGAATGGACTGCATACAAATGGTTACTCACTTGCAAGAAAAGTTTTGTTAGAAAAATATAAAGTAACTGATTACGTTGATGAAATTAAAAACACAATCGGTGATGAGTTGTTAAAAATTCATAAATCATATCTAAATCTTATTACCGCTCTTAAAAAAACTGTTAATGTAAAAGGTTTATCGCATATTACAGGCGGAGGAGTTGTTGGCAACACCTCTCGAATAATTCCAGAAGGCTTGGATTTACAGATCCATTGGGGTAATTGGGAAATGCCCGCAATATTTAAATTGATACAGTACACTACAAATATATCTAATGAAGAAATGCACAAAGTTTTTAATTGCGGCATTGGTTTGATTGGGGTTATTTCTCCATCTGACAAAATAGTTGCATTTCAGGCAGCGCACGATGTACATGAACATCCTTTATTGATTGGTGAAGTTATCTAAAATGTTTATAGATACTCACGCACATTTATTTTTTGAAAATTATAAAGATGATATTGATGAAGTAATTAATCGTGCAAAAGAGAATGGAATCGATTACATTATTATTCCTGCCACAGATCTTAAAACTGCAAGTGAAGCAATATCTCTTGCTGAAAAATATGAACAAGTTTATGCAACGGTTGGAATCCATCCGCACGATACAAAAGATTGGAATGAATCTTTAATCCCCGAAATTGAAAAACTTTCAAAACATCCTAAGATTGTGGCGATTGGCGAAATTGGGTTAGATTACTACTATGATTTCTCTCCTAAAGATCAGCAAATTAAAGCATTCAAATCTCAACTTGAACTTGCCATCAAATTAGAACTGCCGGTTGTTATACATAATCGTGACTCTGATGAAGAAATGCTGGATATTATTAAGAGTTATTGCGGAACTGGACTGAAAGCACAATTCCATTGCTATAATGGCTCTGTGGATGATGCAATTGAATTAATGAAAATGAATCATTTTATTTCTTTTACGGGAAATATTACTTTCAAAAAAAGTGATGGATTAAGAGAAATATTAAAACACGTAGATTTGAATCATCTTTTGCTTGAAACAGATTCACCGTTCATGACTCCAGTGCCATATCGTGGCAAGAGGAATGAACCTGCCTATGTAACTTCTGTTGCAAAGCAAATTGCAGATGTTCATAAAATTTCAATTGAAGAGGTTGGAAGAATTACATCCTTAAATAGTTTTAGATTTTTTGGAATTGGATCATTACCTAAGACAAGTTATACATACTTACTTGGTAATTCTTTATATATCAATATCACAAATCGTTGTAATGCTGATTGTACTTTTTGTAGAAGGAAGGAAGATCCATTTTTGCGTGGATATAATCTGGGAATGAAAAAATCTGAAGAACCAACGGCGGATGTTTATATTAAGGAAATTGGTGATCCAACTAAGTACGATGAAATTGTTTTTTGTGGTTACGGCGAACCTACAATCCGCTGGGGGATTGTTAAGGAAATTGCAAAGTATGTTAAAGAAAATGGCGGTAAAACCAGAATTAATACAGATGGTCATGGTAATTTGATTAACAAAAGAGATATAACCCCAGAAATGAAAGATCTTATTGATATTGTATCAATTAGTTTTAATTCATTTGACTCAAAACAATATGCCAAACTAATGCGGGTTAGTGAGAATCATTTTGAGGAGATGAAAAATTTTGCTCGGCTTGCAAAACCTTTTGTTAAAAAAGTTGTTATGAGCGTAGTTTCTTTAGATGAAGTTGAAATTGAAAAATCCCGCAAAGTTGTAGAAGAAGAAATTGGTGCTGAGTTTAGAGTCCGTAATTATTTTTAATCCCATCGCGTATAAAATTATTATTACTTCTAGGTAGTTAAATGAAAAAAAATATTTTCCTTCTAATTTTCTTATGTTTCAATGTTTATCCGCAATCATCTAAAACTAAAATCGATAATTTATTAAATGATGAATTTTTTGAAAGCTGCTTAGTCTCAATTCAAGTTGAAGATTTAACATCAAATAATACTATATACAAAAAGAATGAAAAAATGCTTCTGCGTCCAGCATCAAACATGAAAATAATTACATCTGCGGCAGGATTGTTATATCTTGGACCTGAATATGAATTTAAAACTGATTTGTACTATGATGGCTATGTTTCCAACGATACACTTTACGGAAATCTTTATGTAGTTGGCGGATGTGATCCTGATTTTACTACTCATGATTTATATTACTTTGTTGATACTTTAAAATCTTTGGGTATATCAACAATAGCTGGAAATCTCTATGGAGATATTTCTTTCAAAGATTCTTTGTATTGGGGTAAAGGTTGGATGTGGGATGATGATCCATCATCGGATGCCCCATATTTAAGTGCCCTAAACCTCAATGATAACTGCGTCGAAGTTATTGTTCAGCAAGAAGAGTATATTCATCAACCTGTTGTAACAATATATCCAACGACTAATTATGTTTCTGTCACAAATCAATCTTCATTCGATAGTGAAAATAAATTTGAAATTAACCGGAATTGGTTAGAGAGAAAAAATGAAATAATTGTTAAAGGTAAATTTCCTATTTCAAACCGCTATGTAACTAAATTTGTAAATGTTTTAAATCCAGAAAAGTATTTTCTAACAGTTTTTTCTGAAGTATTGGACTCAAATTTTATTAGTATAAGCGGTGATCTAAAGATAAAAATAACTCCGCGAGACGCAAACAAGATTTGTACGTTCAAAAGAAGTTATGGTGATTTAATTGAAAATCTTAATAAGACAAGCGATAACCTTAGTGCAGAAATGACTCTGTATGTATTATCTGAAAAATATTCTGGTAAACCCGCAACTGCTGATAGTGGGGTTCAATTAATTAATCTTATGATTGATACAATTGGATTAAATCATAAAAACTATAGAATCGTTGATGGATCTGGAGTTTCACACTACAATGTTGTAAGCGCTGAACTTCTTGTAAATATTTTAAAGTATTTTTACTCTAAAAACCCTAAACTATATGAAGTTTTATACAACTCTTTTCCCATTGCAGGACTAGATGGAACTCTGGAAAATAGGATGCGAAAGACTGCAGCAGCAAATAATGTTCATGCTAAAACTGGAACGTTAACTGGAGTGAGTACTTTATCGGGTTATTTAATTAATAAGAAAAGCCATACTATAGCATTTTCAATAATGATGCAGAATTATGTCGGTTCTTCTAAAAAGGCGAAGGAATTTCAGGATGAAATTTGTAAGATATTATCTGAAAACGAATAAATAAAATAATTATGAAATCATATAAAGAATTTATAATAATCGCAGAGCCGTTTAATGTTGAAATTCTTTCTTCAATTTTGTGGGAACTTAATATTGATGGAATAAATGAAGAGGTAAACTGCTTAAAAGTTTTTGCTCAAGATGAAAAAATTACTATTGCATCAATTGAAGATGAATTAAATCATCTTAAAGAAAATAAATTATTACGTGAGTTTTCCGTACAGGAAAATTATGTTGTTGAAAAAAATTGGAATGAAGAATGGGAAAAGAGCAGGGAAGTTGTACGCGTTACAGATAGAATTATTATAAAACCTACTTTTAAAGAATACGAGACTCAAAAGAATGAAATCGTTCTCACACTTGATCCTAAAATGTCATTCGGTACGGGTGATCATCAAACGACTAAAATCTGTCTAATATTTATTGAAAAATATTTAAAACCTGGAATGAAAGTTCTTGATGCAGGTTCCGGGACCGCAATTCTAGCTATCGCCGCCGCTAAACTTGGTGCTGAAAAAGTTATAGCTTTTGACATTGATGAGTGGTGTTTCGGTAATGGAGTCGAAAATACTCAGCTAAATCATGTGCAAAATATTGTTGATATTAAAAAATCTGAATTAAAAGATATTGTAGATATCAATTTTGATTTGATAATTGCAAACATCCAAAAAAATATTTTATTAGAACTTGTTGAAGGATTTAAATCAAGAATAAAACAAAATGGAATTTTAATTCTTTCCGGTTTGCTTGAAATGGATACAGAAGTAATTAAAGAAAAATATTCTGCTGTTGGATTTATTGAAATTGATTATCTTAAAATGGATGAATGGGTTGGAATAGTTTTAAAGTCAGTGGAACCCTAATCCTTAATAAAAAATATGATTGGTTATGTTCTTAATTAATCATAACTATCATAAATAAACTGCGCATCATATTTACTTTTTATAAATTATTTTTCCATCAAAGACGGTCATCTCAACTATTGCATCTTTTATTTTAATCGGATCAATTGTGAGAATATCATCACTCAATACAATTAGATCTGCTAACTTTCCAACTTCGATACTGCCTTTTATGTTTTCCTCAAAGGAAGCATAAGCGGAATTTATTGTGTAACATTTAATTGCATCTTCAATTGAAATCTTTTGTTCTGGTATCCAACCATCTGGATTTTTATTATCAAGAGTTCTGCGTGTAACGGCTGCGTATAGCCCTAGTAGCGGATTAAGTGGTGCAACAAACCAATCGGTTCCAAAACAAACTTTTACCCCGGCATCTAAAAAAGATTTAAATGGATAAGTATATTTTATACGATCCGGCCCTATTCTTTTTTCTGCCCATACACCATCATCAATACAGTGATATGGTTGAACGGATGCGATCACACCAAGATTTGTAAATCGAGGAATGTCTTCAAATCTAACATGCTGGGCATGTTCAAGTCTAAATCTTCGATCCCATACTGGGTTTTCTTTAGAAATTTTTCCAAATAGATCAAGCATCCATGAATTAGCTCTATCACCAATAGCATGAACTGAAAGCTGTAAATGATTTTTATCAGCGTCAATACACCATTTTTCCATATCGCCGTTGGTTATAATATCCATTGGTAAACCAAAAGTTGTTGTGTCTTGATTATATTTTTCAAAAAACCATGCTGTACTTGAACCGAGAGAACCATCAGCAAATGATTTGAGAGAACCCATTCTTATATAATTATCACCAAAACCAATTTTTATATTTTTATCTACAAGGCTTTTATAATCCACTATTGGCCAGCGAGTATAAATTCTACAAGTTAGTTTATTTTCTTCGCGTAACTTTTTGAATGTAGTAAAAGCATCCTCAAATGTGATATCCTGAACACTTGTAATACCTAATTGTTTTGATTCTTCAAGAGCAGCAATTGCGGCATCATAATTTTCTTCTGCTGATGCAGCGGGAATAATATTATAAACAAAATTCATAGCATTGTCTTTTAACACACCGGTTGGCTCCCCGGTTTTAGGATCTTTGACAATGAGTCCACCATCAGGACTTTCAGTATCCTTAGTAATTCCAGCTAATTTTAATACATTCGAATTTGCTAAACCCATATGACCATCTAATCTTTCAACAAAAATAGGAGTGTTCGGAGATATTTCATCAATCATTTCTTTTGTTGGAAGTTCTTTTGTTTCCCATTTTTCATGATCCCAATAACCGCCCGTAATCCATTTGTTCGGATATTTTTCTACATAATCTTTCAGAATCTTTTTAAACTCCATTGTGGAATTCGCTGGACGTAAATCTATACCTAGTAAATAAAATCCACCGCTTAAAAAATGCACATGATTATCAATAAATCCCGGCAGCATTAGTTTGCCGTTAAGATTAATTATTTCTGTTTGAGAATCGATGATATTTCTAGCATCCTCATCCGATCCAACGAATACAATTTTGTTTCCATCAACAACAACGGCTTGCGCAATAGGTTGATTTTCATTTACAGTGTAAATTTTTCCATTTATAAAGGCTGTTTTCATAGTTTGTGCTGATATTGATGAAATGATTAAGATTGATATTAGAACAGATAATAAATTTTTCATGTCTTTCCTTAAGGATTGGTAGACGAAAAATAATGCAGAGATTAATAAAGAAAAAGGATTTAAACCAATAAAGATTTAAATCCTTTTAATAATTAGATAAATAAAAATTACTATTTCATTAATTGCATCTTTTTAACTGAAGTGAAATTTCCTGCTTCAATCTTGTAAAGATAAATTCCACTTGAAAGATTATCCGCATTAAAAGCTACGGAATGATTTCCCGCTGAGAATTTAGAGTTTACTATCTCATCAACTTTTTGTCCGATTAAATTATATATACTAATCTTAACATTACTTTCAGTAGGAAGTGTAAATCCAATTTTTGTAGTTGGATTGAATGGATTCGGATAATTTTGTTTCAGAGAAAATATTGTTGGTGTAATTCCTTCAACTTCAACTGATGATGAATATTCAAAAGCTCCATTAAAATCAACTTGCTTTAATCTAAAATATTGTTTTGAATCTTTTTTAGACGTTGAATAACTGTAACTTTTGCTTTCCGTAGTTGTGCCATACCCAGGAACAAATCCTATTTTTTCAAAATCCTTATTGTTGTTACTTTTTTCAATTTCAAATCCTGAATTGTTAAGTTCAGTGGCCGTAGTCCATTTTAATACAATATTGTCATTAATTAAAGATGCACTGAATGAAGTAAGTTCCACAGGGATGAAGAATGGGGAATTAAGTTTATAAAAACCACCGCCCTGTGCTGCAAACTGTGTCATAGAATCAACTGTAAATACTTGATAACCAGTTGACGGGATGTTAATTGGATTCCAAGTTGTACCTGCATCTGTAGATCTCCAGCTTCCTGGAGAAGTTGAATAACTGTTCGATAAAATAATATTTCCGTCAGTCGGTTGAATATGGACACCCCACATATTAATACTTCCAAAGTAAGAAACTAAATTCCAAGTCTGTCCATAATCAGTTGATTTTAACATTCCTCCGCCACCGCTCCATTTAGTTGCCCACGCAACCCCTGGATGAGTAAAATCAACTGATACTGTTGGGATTTCGCCGGATGTTGTGTATCTCTGCGACCAAGTTAAACCATAATCAGTACTTTTAAATATTCCTGTTCCATTATCGCCGATTAGTATGATTGAAGTATCTGGAAAAACTTCGATATCGCATGGTGCATTTAATGGCCCAAAACTGCTGGAGATGGTTGACCAAGTGCTGCCAAAATCGGTTGAGCGTTTAAAGTTTGTGTTGACCATTGTATAAAGAGTATCTGGATGAGAAGGATCTTGGCTTACAGGTATTCCAAAATAAGACATTTGCCCTTCATCGTTTGTTAGAACCCAGGTCTGTCCATAATCAGTAGTTTTGTAAATTTTATCATTCGGGCTTGCTTCGATTGCTACCACCATTGTGCCAGGTGCATTATCATTTACTGTAAGACTTTTTACAGAAGATGAACCAGGAATTAAATTACCCATTTGCTGAAAAGTATTTCCTCTATCAATACTTCTGTAAACTTTGTTTCCGCTGCCGTAATAAACATTGTCTGAATTATATTGTTCAACATCAATCGGACCACCCAAACTTGACCCTGATTGTTTTAACTCCCAAACATAAGCTTGTGAAAATGTTAAGATTGTAACTGTAAATACAATAAACAAAGTATAGAAAAACTTCATTCGGAAACCTCGTTAGAAATGATAAAATATTAAATAATTGGATTATTGTTTTTAAGATAAAGATATGATATAAATTTGCAAAAATTTATTTCATTTTTAATTTCAATTTATTGTTAACTTCATCAAAACTTGTCTCTATTCATTAGCATACATTATAGAAAATTTTTAAGTTCACACATATCAAATTATTAATTAAGGGTGAAAATGAATTTAGATGTTTTAATCTTTGGAGCTCATCCCGATGATGCGGAACTGGCTATGGGCGGAACCATAGCTAAACTAACTAAAAGTGAACTTAAAGTTGGAATAATTGATTTAACTCGAGGTGAACTCGGTACTCGTGGAACCGCTGAAACCAGACAACAAGAAGCATTTAATGCAGCTATTACTCTAAAAGTTGCTGTAAGAGAAAATCTTGAAATTCCGGATGGTGATTTAAAAATCACGAAGGAAAATCTATTAAAGATTATTGTTGAGATTAGAAAATTTAAACCCAAAATTATTTTTGCACCCTATTTTAATGATCGCCATCCTGATCATATAGATGCAAGTAATTTGGTAAAGCGTGCAATGTTTTCGACCGGACTTTCAAAAATAAATTCGTTCGATAAAGAAATTCCACAAAATCATTATCGCCCGGAAAAACTATATTACTATATGCAAACATATACATTCGATCCAACTTTTGTTGTTGATATTTCTGATACATTTGATTTGAAAATGAAAGCGGTAGAATGTTACAGTACACAATTCCACAATCCCAAAAGCAAAGAACCCGAAACATTTATTAGTAGTCCTGAGTTTATTAACTATATAAAATCACGAGCAGAGTTTTTTGGATTTTCAATTGGTAAAAAATTTGGCGAGCCATTTTATAGTGAAGAAAAAATTGAGTTCGATTTAGTTAATTCTTTAAGAAAAACTAGGTAAATTAAATTGTAGAATATATTTGGGCAAAAACATAAAAACTAAAAAAGGAAAATACTATGATTAAAAAAGTTAAGCTGATGGAAGAACTTGCAGCCATTGGTATTAAAAATACGCGCGAAGTATTTTATAATTATGGCACACCGGCACTTTACGAACAAGTAATCAGAAGGCGAGAAGGTTTATTAGCTCATCTCGGTCCGCTTGTGGTCAGAACCGGTTATCACACGGGAAGAAGTCCAAATGATAAATTTATTGTTCGTGAAGGTGACAGTGAAAAAAATATCTGGTGGGGAAAAGTTAATAAAGGAATGTCTGCCGAATGTGCAGGTAGGATATACTTTAAAATGATGGCATATATACAGGGAAAAGATTTATATGTGGAAGATTGTTATGCCAGTGCTGATGAAAAAAATAGAATTGGAATTCGTGTTGTGACAGAAAATGCTTGGCACAATCTGTTTGCAAGAAATATGTTTAGAAGATATACCTCTGAGAAAGAATTGACAAATCATAAAACGGATTTCACAATTATTCAAATGCCTAATTTTCATGCAGATAGAGATGTAGATTGTACAAACTCTGAGGTATTTATACTTCTAAATTTTGATAAAAGAATAGTTTTGATTGGTGGAACGAGCTATGCAGGGGAAATTAAAAAATCCGTTTTTACAATTATGAATTATTTGATGCCAATGCGCGGCGTAATGTCTATGCACTGTTCTGCAAATGTAGGAAATGACGATGATGTAGCATTATTTTTTGGATTAAGTGGTACTGGCAAAACAACATTATCTGCTGATCCAAAAAGAAAATTAATTGGTGATGATGAGCATGGTTGGAGCGATGATGGTGTATTTAACTACGAAGGTGGATGTTATGCAAAAGTAATTAAACTTTCTGAAGAAGCTGAACCTGAAATTTATGAAACTACCAGAAAATTTGGTACGATTCTAGAAAATGTTCAGATAGATGCACAATCACGCAGATTAGATTTGGATGATGACACTTTTACAGAGAATACTCGTGCCGCTTATCCGCTTACTCATCTCTCAAACATTGTTGAAGATGGAAAAGCGGGACATCCAAAAAATATTATTATGCTAACCGCTGATGCTTTTGGTGTACTACCGCCAATTTCAAAATTAACAACTGAACAAGCTATGTATCACTTTATTTCCGGTTATACAGCAAAAGTTGCTGGAACTGAAAAAGGAGTAACTGAACCAAAAGCCACTTTTAGTACTTGTTTTGGTGCCCCGTTTATGGCACTTCATCCAAATGTTTATGCAAAATTACTCGGTGAAAAAATTGTTAAACATAAAGTTAATTGCTGGCTCGTTAATACTGGCTGGACTGGCGGAGCTTACGGTGTTGGAAGCAGAATGAAAATAAAATACACTCGTGCAATGTTAACTGCAGCTTTGGAAGGAAAATTGGATAATGTTGAATACACAAAAGATCCATTTTTCAATTTGATGATTCCAAATTCCTGTCCCGATGTTCCAACAGAAGTATTAAATCCCAAAAATACTTGGGCTGATAAAACTGCATACGATGAGCAAGCTAAAAAACTTGCTAATATGTTTATAGAGAACTTCAAAGAATATTCTGAAGGAACAGCTGATACAATTAAAAATGCTGGACCAAATAAGTTCTAAAAATTATTTAGGCGGGATTAGCAATTTGCTTATCCCGCTATTAAAAATTAATAAATCCTTTATTGTTTCTAATCTAAACTACTTTTAATTTCATCCTAAATTTTTAATTCCATTCTCACTTACTAAAGGAGCATCAAATGGCAGACAAAAAACTCACAGGTGAAGTTTATTATCCTACAAAAGAAATTATGGATAACGCACATGCAAAATGCGAAAGCTTATATGATTTCGCCGAAAAAGATCCAATTGGATTTTGGGAAAACGAAGCAAATAATCTCCATTGGTTTCAAAAATGGGATAAGGTTTTAGATGATACAAACAAACCTTTCTTTAAATGGTTTACAGGAGCAAAAACAAACATTGCTTATAACTGTCTTGATGTTCACACAAAAACTTCTAGAAGAAATAAATTAGCACTTATTTGGGAGGGAGAGGATGGAGAGTTCAAAGCCTTCTCTTATTTTGCACTTCATCGTGATACTTGCAAGTTTGCTAATGTTTTAAAAAGTCTCGGTGTTAAAAAAGGTGATCGTGTAACTCTTTATATGGGAAGAGTGCCTGAATTAATGATCGGAATGCTAGCCTGTGCAAGAATTGGTGCAATACATTCCGTTGTTTACGGAGGTTTTTCTGTTGAAGCATTACACGAAAGATTGGAAGATAGTCAATCAAAAGTTTTAATTGTTTCTGATGGTGCTTTTCAAAGAGGAAAAATTGTTGAACTTAAAAAAATTGCTGATGAAGCATTACAACGAGCTGCAACTGTGGAAAGTGTACTTGTAGTAAAGAGAACCGGACATCAGATTAATATGGAGTTTGGAAGAGATATGTGGTATCACGAATTAATGAATCTTCCGATTGCGAATAATTCTGACTGCCTTGAAATTGTTGATGCTGAAGATCCTCTTTTCATGTTATACACTTCAGGTACTACGGGAAAACCAAAAGCAATTATGCATACGCATGGCGGGTATATGGTAGGAACTTATACAACTTTAAAATATGTTTTTGATATTCACGAAGAGGATAGATATTGGTGTGCCGCAGATCCTGGTTGGATTACCGGCCACAGTTACATCGTGTATGGCCCGTTGTTAAACGGTGCAACATCTTTTATGTACGAAGGCGCTCCAACTTATCCATATCCTCACCGCTGGTGGCAGATGATTGAAAAATATGGAATAAATATATTGTACACTGCTCCTACTGCTATCCGTGGATTGATGCGGTATGGTGATGCTTGGCCTAATCGTTATAATTTATCTTCTTTAAGATTACTCGGTAGTGTTGGGGAACCTATTAATCCAGAAGCTTGGCGGTGGTATTATAAAGTTATCGGAAAAGAAAAATGCCCGATAATGGATACTTGGTGGCAAACTGAAACCGGAATGTTTATGATAACTCCAATGCCTTGCACACCTTTAAAACCGGGTTCAGGTACAAAACCTTTCCCTGGATTAATAATGGATATTGTAGATGAAGAGGGAAAATCAGTAAAATCAAATGAAGAAGGTTATCTTGTAATAAAAACACCTTGGCCATCAATGCTAAGAACAATTTGGAATGATCCGGATAAATATGTTAATCAATATTGGAGTAAATATCCCGGAATGTATATGACGGGAGATTCTGCACGTAGGGATGAAGATGGATATTTCTGGGTTATCGGACGTGTTGATGATGTTATAAAAGTTTCCGGTTATAGATTGGGAACTGCGGAAATTGAAAGCGCATTAGTTAGTCATCAAGCAGTTGCCGAAGCTGCAGCAATTGGTTTACCACACGATATTAAAGGAAACGCTATTCATTGTTATGTAATTCTTAGGAGTGGATATGAAAGTTCTGATAAGTTAGTTGAAGAACTTCGATTGCATGTCGGTCACGAAGTTGGCCCGATTGCAAAACCTGAAAGTATTGAAATCGTAGAATCATTACCGAAGACTAGAAGCGGTAAAATTATGCGCAGAGTTTTAAAAGCAAGAGCACTTGGGCAGGATCCAGGTAACTTAAGTACTTTAGAGGAATAAAATTAAAGGGGGTCTATCTAGACCCCCTTTTTATTAGGAAAATTTCATAAATAAATAGATAATTAAAATTGGGATTACTAAGAATATAATTCCCAAAATATAATCCTTAAATACTGAGGATTTTTCCTCTTGATTTTTATTCTGATTCATTTAGTTCCTTTATAGATTTATTTTTTTATTGACTTCAACACTTTGTAAAAACAAAATGAGGTTAACCAAATTATTATTCCCCATCCAACTGTTAAAAATATCCAGCCGCCTATATTCATAGCACACCTGATGGTTAAAGTTTAAAGTATAATTTTCTGCTAGTTAGTTTTAGTATCTATCCTAACAAAGAATAGGTAAGAAATAATTTGAAGGAGGCGCTCTGAGAGAATAATTAGAAATGTAAGTAAGATAGAATAAATGCACAGAATAAGTGCGAAAGTTAACAAAATATTCTGTGTATAAAGAAAAACAATGATCGGTGGTTATAGCACTCTTATCAATACTAAATTGGTATTGATCAATTAACTTCGTTCGCTGGTTGCCTCGTTAAGATTAATTTCAAAATAATTTTGAGTAGTTGAAAGTATATAGTCATTTTTACAATTATTTAATATCAGTTCATTGGAAGCGAATATCTCAGCGGTGCTTAGATATAAAAGTGAAAAGATTAATAATACTCTAATAAATTTTTGCAGAAAGTTGTTCCTGCTGAATCTAAATCTATTTAATTTGTAAATATTCATATATTGGTTAAATCAAATCTAGCTTTAAAATAATTATAGTACAATACACTGTTCGATAACCATTGATCTAATTTTCAACAATCTTTTTTTTGAGTATTATTTTCGCCCTAAGTGTTCTATATTTGCGCAACATTTATTAAGGTTTTGATTCAAAAAATGCTGTTCAGGTATGCATCCTTTTTTTTAGCAATATTACTCTTAAATTCAATCGATATACAAAAAACTTATGCTCAGCAATTTGGTAAACTTAGAGGCGTTGTAATTGACTCCACTAATGGGGAGGTTCTTGTTTATTGCAATGTTTTTATAAATGATCTAAATACAGGTGCTTCCACCAATAAGCGAGGTATGTTTTTAATTAACAGCATTCCCGCTAACAAAGAGTTTGAAGCCATAGTATCTTACGTTGGTTTCAAATCAAAAACTATTCGGTTTAAAGTATTTCCTGATCTAATAAAAGATACAACTATTAGTTTACAGCCAATAAGTCTGGAATTAAATCCTATTGAGAAAATTGGTGAGAGGATTGTAGAAAAAAATGTTACGGATCTCGGATTAGAAAAAATTTCCATCAAACAATTAGAGAATCTTCCCAAAGGTATTGAAACTGATGTTGTAAGAAGTTTACAATACTTGCCCGGGGTTAGTTCAACTGGTGATATTTCAGGCAGGTACTATGTGCGGGGTGGTAGCGGAGATCAAAATCTAGTTTTGTTAAATGGTGTTACTCTTTATGCTCCTTTTCATTCCCTTGGATTATTCAGCTCGATTGATCCTGATATGATTAATTCTATTGAATTCTTTAAAGGTGGATTCTCTTCAGAATTTTCCGGTCGATTATCATCCATTCTAAATGTGCTGACAAAAAATGGAAACAAAAATAGATTTAGTGCAAGTGGAAGTTTAAGTTTTTTAACCGGTAAACTATTAGCTGAAGGTCCAATTCCAAATGGTTCTTTTCTAGTAACAAGTAGATTTAGTCATTCAGATAAAATTTTAAAAAAGTTTCTTAATAATGAATCGTTACCCATAGATTTTTATGATATTTCTGCAAAGTTAAATTATTCCAGTCCTAAGGTATTTAACAATGCAAAATTTTCTTTATTCACATTTTTAAGTAATGATAATATCAAGTATTCGGATCCTTCGCGAGAACAATATAAATGGAAAAACTTTCTATTAGATTTTGAATGGTTGCAGATTTATGATGCACCATTCTTTTCGAGGCTCGGAATCTCAATGAGTAATTTTGAGGGGAAAATTATTCCAAACGGCAGTAACTTAAAACCACTAAACAATGATGTAAAAGATATATCAGTTACATTTGATCTTAATGCAGTACTTGATTCCAAAGATGAAATTGATTTAGGCGTGATGATAAAAATGCTTGATACGCAGCTTCTACTAGAAAATAAAACCGGAATTGAATCTCAACTTAGTAGATTTGCCGGCAATATAAGCGCTTATGCAAAATATAAATTATTAAGATATAAACTCTTTGGATGGGATATTGGCTCCCGAATAAATGTTACTGGATTAAATGGAAATTCAGCTGGATTTTTTGAACCAAGAACAAGTTTTACTTACAGACCTTTTGAACAACTTATATTAAAAGGATCAGCCGGAATTTATTTGCAAGAAGTTGCTGCTGTTTCAGATGAAGATGAAATCATTTCCATTTTTGATCCTTGGATTATCATTCCAGATTATTTAAACCCAGCCCAAGGTTTAAGTATTTCAGGCGGAATCGAATATGAGTATACTAAAGAATCAAGTTTGCAGATTGAAGGATACTATAGAAAAAACAGAGACATTCCTGTAATTAATCAAGATAAAATATTTTCTTATGATCCTGATCTGATTTCCGGAAGCTTGGAATCTTACGGTTGGGAACTTGGATTTTATATTCATAACGAAGTTTACTCTATCTCTACAGCATATTCATTAAGCTGGGTTTATAAAACTGTAAACGATTATGTTTACTATCCAAAGTATGATACAAGGCATACTGGAAATATTTTATTAGAATATAATCTTGATAACTCGTGGAATTTTAGTGCAGTCTGGTCAATCTCTTCCGGATTACCTTTCACTCAATTGATTTCTTATTACGATAAATACAAAATAGAAAATCCTTTTGAGATTACATCAAACAATACAAACTACCTCCCATATCTAATCTTAGCTGATAAAAATATGGGAAGGCTGCCTGCATATCATCGACTTGATCTTGGACTATCTAAAAAAATTATAATTGGTCCATCGGTTTTTAGTCTAAGTTTGAATGTTATTAATGCATATAACAGAGAGAACATTTTTTATTACGAACGTGATACCGGCAGAAGAGTGAACATGCTTCCATTTCTTTTTACAGCTACTGTAAAGGTGGAGATATGAGTAAAAGATATTATTTAATATTTGTTCTGATGTCTTTTTACTTTATATCTTGTGAAGAATCGTTCAATCCGTTTACTGATTTCAAACAGAACTATGGGGTTGCGTGTATTTTAAGATCAGATACAACTTTGCAATTAGTATCTGTAACAAATAATTACCCAAATGGTTCAGACGTAGGATCAACACCAAAATATTTATTTGAAGATGGTGCCGATGTAAGAGTTTGGTATCATGATTCTGTTTATAGATTTAAGGATACAAGTCTTATATCTTTTGATAATCAGGATACATTAAAATATTATTTTTCAGATAGATTTAGGATAGATTATTCAAAAGATATTGAGCTAGAGGTTTTATTAAAATCAGGTAAAAGATTAAAAGCATTTAGTAAAACCCCAGAAGAAATTTTATTTAAAAATACAAGCGAAGTCTTAGTTCCGCCAATCGGGAAGAGCATTGTTCAAGTTTTCTGGTCATCAACTTCTTTGCAGTTTTTTTATCTACCTCGATTAAGAGTTAAATGTGAGAGACTAAATAATGGTGTTAAAGAAATATTTTATAAAGAATTACCCATAAAATATGAAACCATCGATGGCTTCCTGCAACCTGTTTATCCAAAAGCATCAAAAAATCTTTCTATCTCTTATCAATTGGATGCAATTAACAAATTTTTAACAGATTATTCTTCTTCTCTTGAAAATCCATCAAGTGTAACAATTCATCAGATCCTTGATTTTGAGGTTATTACTTTTGATGCGGAAATTTCACGTTACATTTCAGTTTCAAATACAAATACAAATAATCTTTCTATTCGGTTTGATGAAGGCGATTATTCCAATATTTCTGGTGGCCTTGGAATATTTGGATCGCAGGTAAATAAAAAATTTACAAGACTAAAGATTTTAGAAACTTATATAAGAAGTTTCAACTTCAATTATTTATATGATTTATAAACCAATTATAACTATTGCCGGGATTAGAAAATTATTTTTTCTTATTCCTATTCTAGCCATATTTACTTCAAGTTGTGATAAACAATTATCTACAAGTCCAGTTGAACCAGAACCACAAAAGGGAAAACTAATATTCGATTCAAACCCGCAAGGATTTACAATTTTTATCAATGGCAAAAACACAGGATCCATAACTCCAGATAGTCTTACTTTTTTGGATGCTGGAACTTACGATGTAACTCTTAAAAAGAAATACTATAAGGACTCTCTGTTTACGTTGCAACTTCTTGAGGATGAAGGAAAAAATCTTTTTATTGATTATATGAATAATCCGAGTATGTTTGGTAAATTAAATTTGTTTACAATTCCCGCTGGCGCTTCAATTAAGATTTTTGATTCCTTACTTATATCAACAACTCCCGATACAATTGAACACTTACTGCCTGGAGAATATACCATTACGCTTTCATATCCCGAGCATCGATCTGTAACATTTAATTCAATTGTTGAAAGTGGAAAAATAAATTTATACTCGAATGTTTTACAGGATACATCTGAGTGGGTGGATTTTCAGGTATTTAATTCCGGGATTGTCTCAAATAATCTAAAATCTTTAGCTATTGACCATAATAATTATAAGTGGATTGGATCAATAGATAAAGGATTACAAAAGTTTGATGGATTTAATTTTATAACATATAATATCACCAACTCAAATATTCCATCTAACCGAATAAATGTTATTAAAGTAGATAACAATAATAATATTTGGATCGGCACTAATAACGGAATAGGAATATTTAACGGAGTTAGTTGGACGAATTATGATAAAAATAATTCCGGGCTTTCCTCTAACGATATTCTTTCAATTGATTTTGATGACATTGGCAATACCTGGATTGGTGTTTCAACAGGGTTATATAAGTTTGATGGAATCAACTGGACTCGTTATAACGATGCCGATTATAATTTATGGACAAATGATTTGAAAGTTGCTTCTGATAATTCTATTTGGCTGGCCACAAATAGCGGCATAATAAAATTTAATAGTGGAGTTTTAACTTATTATCCAGATTCAGTCTATTTATACCCTACTAATATTGTATCGGCAATCGATATTGATCAAACGGGAAGTGTATGGAGCTGTCATCAAAATGTTTTGGGCAGTCGTAATGGTGTTTCAATTTTTAATGGAACATCATTTACAAATAGTTATTATGGGTCATCCACTAATATTTTGAATGATGTTTTTATTGACAAAAATAATCGAAAATGGATTTCAACAAATGAAGGGCTGGTACTAGTAAAACAGGATGGTAGCACAATATCTTATAAAAAATCAAATTCTCTTATTTCTTCTGATGCAATAACGAGTTGTTGTTTAGATTTAAATGGTGATCTTTGGATAACATCATTTGGCGGTGGATTCAATAAATTTAAGGTTCACTAAATCATCAAAATTATTTTTGGAAAAAGATTGTAGTTCATACCTTTTTTTGAAATTTTAACATATTAAATAAATCGTTTTGAAAGAAAAAATTTGAACGGTCTTGTATTTGATATTAAAAGATTTGCACTTCATGATGGGCCTGGAATTAGAACAACAGTATTTCTAAAAGGATGTTCTTTAAGGTGCTGGTGGTGTCAAAATCCTGAAAGTATTCGTGAGTTTTCAGAATCCTACCAAGTTAAATCAATTTCTTCAACTTTTAACAAAGAATGTCTAGAAGATACTATTTTCGGGAAGCAATACTCGGTTGACGAATTAATTGATGAATTGGTTAGAGACCGAGTATTTTATGACCAGTCTTCCGGAGGGGTTACGTTTTCCGGTGGTGAACCTCTAATACAGCATAAATTTGTTAGTGAATGTTTAAAAGAATGTAAATCACTTGGATTAAAAACTGCAATTGATACTTCAGGTTATGCACCATTTGAGTCTTTTAAAAAAATCTATATGGATACTGATATTTTTTTATACGATATTAAACTAGTTAATGAGAATGACCATATAAAATTTACTGATGTTTCAAATGAATTAATTCTTTATAATCTAAAACATCTCACAGAACTAGGAAATAAAGTAGTAATAAGAATCCCATTGATTCCAGGTATTACGGACACAATAAAAAATTTGGATGACACAGTCTCTTTTTTAGCAACGTTAAAAAATATCAGGCAAATTGATTTATTGCCGTATAATAAAATTTCAGAATCAAAATATAAACGATTCAATACACTTTCAAAGCTTGGCGAACTCCAAACCCAAAGCAATGAAAAACTGCAAGAAATAAAATCATTATTTGATACGCTTGATGTAAAAGTATCTTTGAAAGGGTAAAAATGTACGAAAGAATAAAAAAACTTCGTGAACAAACTCTTAATGCAATTCCATCGATTGATCTTGAAAGAGCAAGACTAATTACTGAATTTTATAAGAGTGGAAAAGCAGAAAGAGTTTCTATACCCTTAGCAAGAGCATTAGCTTTTAAATATTTATTGGAAAACAAAGCACTCTGCATAAATGATGGGGAACTAATAGTTGGTGAAAGGGGACCTCGACCTGCAGCTACTTCAACTTATCCTGAAATTTGTACTCATTCAATACAAGACTTTGAAATTTTGGATACACGGGAAAAAATATCTTTTAAGGTTGATGATGAAACAAAGCGTTTTCAGGAAAGCGAAATCATTCCATTTTGGATGGGGCGATCTTTGCGTGATAGAATTTTCGGTGAATTAGATCAGGATTGGAAAGATGCTTATGAGGCTGGAATCTTTACCGAATTTATGGAACAACGAGCTCCTGGACACACAGTACTTGATGATAAGATTTATAAGAAAGGATTTAAGGATTTTCGAAAAGATATCAACGAAAGTCTTTCTGGATTGGATTTTTACAATGATAAGTCTGCTTTGGAAAAGCGTGAAGAATTAAATGCGATGAAGATTGCTGTTGATGCTTTAATAATGTTTGCAAAAAGATATTCTAATTATTTAATTGATTTAGCTGTTAAAGAAAAAGATTTTGAAAGAAAAAATGAGCTTGAAACACTTTCAGGTATTTGTAACCGTGTTCCAGAAAATGCTCCAAATACTTTCTGGGAAGCGTTGCAATACTATTGGTTTGTTCACATTGGCGTAATAAGCGAATTAAATACGTGGGATTCATTTAATCCTGGTAGAATTGATCAACATTTATACCCATTTTATAAAAGAGATATTGAAAGTGGTTTACTAAATAAAGATCAGGCTAAAGAACTACTTGAATCTTTCTGGATAAAATTTCATAATCAGCCAGCTCCACCAAAGGTTGGAGTTACAGCACAAGAAAGTAATACTTACACAGATTTCTGTTTAATAAATCTTGGCGGGGTTACACCTTATGGCGAGGATGGTGTGAATGAGTTAACTTATCTTATTCTTGATGTAATTGAAGAGATGCGTCTGCTGCAACCGAGTTCTATGGTACAAGTGAGTAAGAAAAACCCGGATCAATTTTTAAGAAGAACTTTAAATATCACAAAAACTGGATTTGGTCAGCCTTCAATTTTTAATACCGAGGCTTTAATTCAGGAAATGCTTCGTGTTGGTAAATCACTTGTTGATGCAAGAAATGGCGGAGCAAGTGGTTGTGTGGAAACCGGTGCTTTTGGTAAAGAAAGTTATATCCTCACCGGATATTTTAATATTCCAAAAGTATTAGAAATTAGTCTTAACAATGGGCTAGACATCCGAACTGGCAAAACAATTGGTATTATCTCAGATAATTCAACTAACTTTAATAATTATAATGATTTAATAGATGTATTTAAAAAACAATTAATGCACTTTGTTAACATCAAAATAAAAGGGAATTTAATAATTGAAAGACTTTGGGCTCAATATCTTCCAGCACCATTTTTATCGGTTTTAGTTGATGATTGTATCTTAAATGGTAGGGATTACAATGAAGGAGGAGCACGTTATAATACTTCTTACATTCAAGGTGTTGGGATGGGGACGATAACCGATTCGCTTTCCTCAATAAAATATAATGTTTATGATCAAAAGAAATTCACTCTAAATGAACTTTTAGAGGCAATGAAATATAATTTTAAGGGATTTGATAAAATCAGAAAAGCTATTTGGGATGAAACTCCTAAGTATGGAAATGATGATCATTATGCTGATGAAATTCTTAAAGAAGTTTTTGAAATTTATTTTAATGCTATTGATGGAAGACCCAATACAAAAGGTGGGCATTATAGAATTAATCTTCTTCCAACAACTTGTCATGTTTATTTCGGAAGTGTAATCGGGGCAACACCAGATGGAAGGCTTGCAATGAAACCGGTTTCGGAAGGAATTTCTCCAGTGCAAGGAGCTGATAGAAATGGGCCCACTGCTGTTCTAAAATCTGCTGCAAAGATCGATCACTTAAGAACCGGAGGTACATTACTGAATCAAAAATTCACACCTCAGATTTTAGAAGACGAAACAGGAATAGAAAGTGTCTTACATTTAATTCGTTCATATTTTAAAATGGATGGTCATCACATTCAATTCAATGTTGTAAACGCTGATATACTCCGAAAAGCCCAGAAAGAACCGGAAAATTATCGTGATCTTATTGTACGGGTTGCTGGTTACAGTGATTATTTTGTGAATCTTGGAATAGATTTACAGGAAGAAATTATTCATCGAACCGAACATTCAAACTTTTAAAACGTTATTAAATTATGGAAACATATATGAAACAAAAATTATTAGCCATATTGCTGTTATTTTTTATTTCAACGACAAACTCAATTTCACAATTAGACAACACACAGGAAACTGATCTTTATTTATGGCTAAAATCTTTACCCGATATTGAAGTAACTCCAATCAAAGCTGATAATATTTTTACTGAAGCTTATGAAATATTTATTACTCAACCCATAGATCATAATAACCCAAATGGACCCAAATTAAAAGAACAGCTTTTTTTATCACACGTTAATAAAGAAAGACCTATGGTAATTGAACTCGATGGATATGCAGTCAATAATCGCACAACTGAGCTAAGTAGAATATTAAATTGTAACCAAATTATGGTTGAGCATAGATATTTTGGTGAATCTGTTCCTTCCCCTTTTGATTGGAAATATTTAACGATTAAACAGGCCGCTGATGATCATCACAGAATTATTGAATTATTTAAAGAATATTACCCAGGGAAGTGGATAACTACAGGTATTAGTAAAGGCGGTTCTTGTGCTATCTTCCACAGATATTTTTACCCGGATGACGCAGATGTTTCAGTTCCATATGTAGCACCATTAAATACTTCAACGGAAGATCAGCGTGTGTATGAATGGATAAAAACTGTATCAACTCCGGAATGCCGAGAAAATATTTACAATTTTCAAAAACTTTGTTTTGAAAAACGCGATGAATTGTATCCGGTATTTATTAAAAATGGTGAAGATAAAAAACTAACTTATAATATTGTTGGATCTGAAAAGGCATTTGAATATGCTGTATTAGAATACTCTTTTGCATTTTGGCAATGGGGAAGAAATAATTGTTCTGAAATTCCTGATCCAACTTCTTCAATTGAAGAAATTTGGGATCATTTACTAGCGAATGGCGGTGTTTCTTATTTTAGCGATGGTGATATAATTGATAGCTATCCCTTTTTTTATCAGTGTTATACTGAGTTTGGTTATTATGCTTATGAAATTAAACAATTTAAAGACTTTCTGAAATATGCTGATGGAAAGACTGAATTTTTCATTCCCCAAAATTCTAATCCAACCTACGACCCAAGGTTATTAAAGGATATTGATCAGTGGGCGATGAATGAAGCCAAAAATTGTATTTTTATTTATGGCGGTAATGATCCCTGGACTGCCCCAGGTGTTTGTTTGTCTGGTAAAACAAATTCTTTGAAAATGGTTTTGCCAAGTGGAACACACAGATCAAGAATTAAAAATTTTTCCAAATCTGATAAAGAATTAATTTATAAACGACTTGAAGCATGGTTAGAGTTGGAAATTGAGGATAAAAATTAATCATTAATTAAACGAAAAAGAGAATTATTTAATTCCCTTTTTTTATATTTCGCTCAACCTTTATATGTGCCACTTATCACTGAACTTTTGGGCTCCTTTTTCGGTTTACATATTTTTACATATTCATTAATAATACTATTTCAATGGAAACTAAAAACGCTGACTTATCTTCTTTAAGAATTGATAGATCTAATAAACCAGAAGTAAACTCGAGTAAAAAAAATATTCTTATTCTAATTGGAGTAATTGTTTTATTTGTTATTGGATACTTTATTATTACTTCTGTACTTGGTAACTCAGTAGAAGTAAAACTTACTACTGCAGTGCTTCAAAAACCTGGACAAACTACTGCTTCACTTCAAGCAAGTGGATATGTTGTTGCTCAACGAAAGGCTGCAATAGCATCTAAAGGCACAGGCAGATTAATTTTTCTGGGAGTTGTTGAAGGCGATAAAGTAGTTAAAAATCAAATTATCGGGAAATTAGAAAATACAGATATTCTTCCCCAGCTTGAGGAAGCAAAAGCTAATCTTCAATTATATATTGCTGACTTGGTGAGTGCGGAAAACACTTTTAACCGAGAAAAAGAATTATATCAAAAAGGGTTAAGTTCTCAACAGACCTTTGATCAGGCGAAAGCTGGATATGATAGATTACTTGCATCGATTGATATTGCCAATGCAAGAATCAAACAATTTGAAGTTGCAATAGAAAATACACTCATCCGAGCGCCCTTTGATGGAACTGTTCTTACAAAAAATGCGGAAATTGGAGAAATTGTTGCTCCTTTTGGCGGAAGCACAACATCAAAAACCGCTGTTGTTACAATTGCAGATATGAAATCTTTGCTTGTTGAAGCGGACGTTTCTGAATCAAACATTGAAAAGATAAAGGTTAATCAGGATTGTGAAATAATTTTAGATGCTTATCCAGAAAAAAGTTACTCTGCTTATGTTTTTAAGATTGTTCCAACTGCTGATAGATCTAAAGCAACTGTTCTTGTTAAAGTTGGATTTAAGAATTATGATTTAAGAGTACTTCCTGAGATGAGTGCAAAGGTTTCATTTTTTACAGAACCTGTTGATACATCGATCACAAACCAGAAACCAATTCTGGTTATTCCATCATCTTCGGTAAGAATCGATGGGGAAAAGAAGTATGTATTTACTATCCTAGATAATAAAGCAGTTAAAAATGAAATTATCACCGGACAAACTCTAGGTTCTTATGTGGAGGTTATTTCAGGTTTGATATCCGGGCAAAAAGTTATCGACAAACTCGACGATAAAATTAAGAATGGCGCGGAAGTAAAAATCACTGAGTAATAAAATATAAATTATCGAACAGAGATAATTTTCTATTTAATAGATTGCTTCATCCCTTCGGGATTCGAAATGACAATAAAATTAGAATTAACTTGGAGAATAAATGGCAACATTGATTAACGTTCAAAATGTTTCTAAATCCTACTGGAGAAATAGTATTGAAATACCGGTGTTAAATAATATTTCTATAACTGTTGAACAAGGAGAATTTCTTGCACTGATGGGACCATCAGGTTCAGGTAAAACAACTTTGTTAAATCTTATAGCTGGAATTGATAAACCTAGTAACGGGAATATTATTATTGATGGAACTAATATTTCGACATTAGGTGAGTCAGCACTTGCAAAATGGCGTGCAAACAATGTTGGATTTATTTTCCAATTTTATAATTTAATTCCGGTTCTAACCGCATTTGAAAATGTTGAGTTACCCTTATTACTCACAAACCTTTCAAAAGGGCAAAGAAAAAAACAGGTGGAAACAGCATTAACTCTTGTAGGACTTGGTGATAGAATGCACCACTCTCCAAAACAACTTTCAGGAGGACAGGAACAAAGAGTTGCTATAGCGAGAGCGATTGTTACAGATCCTGTTTTAATTGTTGCAGATGAACCGACGGGTGATCTTGATAGGACATCTGCTGAGGAAATTCTTACTTTGATGGAAAGACTTAATAAAGAATTTCAAAAAACAATTATTATGGTAACTCACGATCCACACGCAGCAGAACGAGCAAGAATTATAAAGCAGCTTGAAAAAGGCGATCTGGTAGGAGCATAAAATGAAAATATTAAAACTCATTTTCAAAAATGCACTTAGACACAAACTTAGAACGTCTCTAACAATCCTAGGAATTGTAATAGCTGTTGTTGCATTTGGATTACTCAGAACCGTTGTTACGGTTTGGGATTCCAGTGTTGATGCCGCTTCAGCGAATCGCTTAATTACTCGGCAGGCTGTATCATTTCTATTCCCTTTACCTTATGCCTATAGAGATAAAATTAAAGCAGTAGAGGGTGTTAAAACCGTGAGTTATGCAAACTGGTTTGGAGGTATTTATAAAGATAGAAATAATTTCTTTGCTCGATTAGCTGTTGATCCTGAAACTATTTTTGATGTTATGCAAGAGTTTTTAATCTCGGATGAAGAACTTGCAAACTTTAAAAAAGAAAGAAGTTCCTGCGTGATCGGAGAAAGTATTGCAAAAGAATACAATATTAAAATCGGTGATCAAATGGTATTGGAGGGCGATATTTTTCCCGGAAGATGGGAATTTATTGTGCGTGGTATTTATAAACCACAGAATAAAAATACTGATGGTACACAGATGTTGTTTCATTGGGCTTATGTTGATGAAAGAATGAAAATTGAATCTCCTGTTCGAGCTGGTGAGGTTGGATGGTATATTGTTTTAATAAAAGATCCGAATAATTCTGCGGAAATATCAGATCAGATTGATGCGATCTTTAAGAACTCTGCAGCTGAGACCAAAACTGAAACTGAAAAGGCATTCACTCAAGGATTTGTTTCTGCATCTGGCGCAATTATAACTGCTATGAATTTTATGTCATTCGTGATAATCGGAATTATTATGCTGGTGCTGGCAAATACAATGATAATGTCAGCAAGAGAAAGAACTCGTGAATATGCTGTTTTAAAAACTTTAGGATTCTCTGCATTCCACATTGTTGGTTTAATATTAGGCGAATCAATGGTGATAGCTTTAATAGGAGGCGGAATTGGTGTCGCACTAACATATCCAATTGTTGCAGGATTTGAACAGGCAATTCCGAAAGGTTTTTTCCCGTTCTTTTTTATAGAGCCAATTACAACTATTCTCGCAATGAGTGCAGCAATATTAATCGGTGTACTTGCATCAATTTTTCCAATTCAGCGAGCACTTAAAACAAAAATTGTTGATGGTTTTAGATTTGTAGGATAATACAATAAGGGTTTTTTATGAAAATTCCATTTAAATATACTTTTAGAAATTTTAAAGCAAGAAAACTGACTGCAGTAATAACGGTTTCTGGCATTGCAATGGTTGTGTTTGTCTTTGCTGCCGCTTTAATGATGGCATACGGAGTTGAAAAAACTCTTGTATCTACTGGATCTGCAGATAATATTAAAGTACTTCGTAAATCTTCGCAAGGAGAAATTAGTAGTATAATGGATGGAGATACTCAAAATATCATTCGTTCTCTTCCTCATATCGCAAAAAATAGTGATGGCAAGTTAATGATTTCTGCTGAACCTGTTGTTATTATCAATTTGGAGATTAAAGGCGGTGGAATGAGTAATGTTACCGTTCGAGGAGTATCTCAAACTGTTTATGAACTAAGGGATCAAATAAAATTAGTTGAAGGAAGATTATTTAATCCATCTCTAAGAGAATTAATTGTTGGAAAGTCAATTAATAATAAATTTAAAGGTGCTCAAATCGGAAGCAAAGTTAAATTTGCCGGTGATGAGTGGGAAATAGTCGGTTTGTTTGAAGCTGACGGCAGTGGATTTGAATCTGAAATGTGGGGTGATGGTCAACAGTTGTTAAATGCATTTAATCGTGGAGCAAGTGTTTCTACTTTAACTTTGAAGTTAGATGATATGGCAAATTATGAAGAGTTCAAAAGATCATTTGAAACTGATAAGAGATTACTTGCTTTTGAACCAAAGATTGAACAAAAATATTTTGAAGAACAATCAGAGTACCTTGCTGGATTTATTAGAGTTCTGGGAATATTTATTACTATTATTTTTAGTTTTGGAGCAACTATAGGAGCAATGATTACCATGTATTCTGCTGTAGCAAATAGAACTGTTGAAATAGGTACTATGAGATCTCTTGGTTTTAGCCGGAGAAGTATATTAGCAGCATTTCTATTTGAAGCATTATTAACTTCCGTCGTTGGTGGAATTATTGGGCTTTTTATAGCATCTTTTCTTCAGTTTTTTACGATTTCAACTTTAAACTGGAATTCCTTTTCTGAACTTGCATTCTCATTTTCACTTTCACCATCAATTGTTATTTCATCATTAATTTTTGCTGTGGCTATGGGGGTATTAGGGGGATTTTTACCATCTGTTCGTGCAGCAAGATTAAATATTGTTAATGCATTAAGGGCAGGATGACTTGGAGTCCACCTTAAAGTTTAGTTAAAAATCTAAAAAGATGAAAATGATTATTGGAGAGTGAATTTGCATAGTTAAAGGTGGCCTCCAATTAGAACTGCAATCTATTCTATGGAACGTTTTAAGTGTAGGCCATCTTGAAGATCGACTACACGAGCAATTTATCCAGCTGTCGTTTTAATTCCTCTTTGGCTGAGTCAGCTTGTTTAAAGATCAGTGCAGCTTTTACAAAATCAAAAACTCTCACATCAAATATTTCCGGTCTAATATAAATATCAGGTCGTAGAAATTTTAATCTTTCTTTTATTATGGAATTCTGCATAGTCTGATAAGTTGTAAAAACAGAATCAAATGTTGGAGGAATTTCACTTTCATTCTGTGCTTTAAATGCAGTAACGTCAATAGCTATTGTTATATCACAATGATCCATTATCAAATCAAATGGAAGAGGATTAACGGCACCTCCGTCAATTAAAATTCTGTTTTTAATTTTAACCGGGGTAAATAATCCTGGCAAGGAATAACTAGCTTTTATTGGCTGAATCAAATCACCTTTTTCAAAAATCACAGCTTCTTTTTTCCAATAATCAGTAGCAACTATCTTTAATGGAATTTTTAATTCCTCAAACCTGGAAACTTTTAAATGATTTTTCATATAGTTCTGAAATTTCTCACCTTTTATAAATCCAGACCTTATGAACTGCGGATCAAACATTGTAAAAAGCTTAACTATATCTGATTTGAGGAGAAAATCAAAGACAGAATCGCTTTTAGGATTGATAAGTTGATTAAGAATTTCTTTCATCTCCTTTGCTGAAAATCCAGCAGCATAAAATGCACCCACAACTGCACCAATACTTGAACCAGCAATAATTGAAGGTTTTACTCCGAGTTCATCAAGTGCTTCAATCATCAAAAGATGAGCAATCCCACGCGCACCGCCAGCACCAAATGCAATACCTATGGACTTGGAGTCCACCTTAGATTTTAAATTAGCAATATTAGAAATTCTGCTATTCATAATAATTAGATAACCTCAAATAACTGAAGGTGGCCTCCAAGTTGCGATTAATGTAATTCATAAATAAAATTATTCTTTTCAACTGTTGTTAACGAAAATAATTTGAAAGACTCAGTAGAAGTAAATTTGTTTTGGATAAAAGTTTTATCAACTAAGGTTCCATTTCGTAAGCCGACGTAATCCTGATAACTCGAAAATTCCCAATCTTCTAAATTGTTAACAAGGTATTTCCTATTAGGATTTTGATGAATATATGAAATAACAGTAAGCAGGCTTTTATCATCCGCAATTAGTTTTGTTTTTGTATGTTGCTGGAAGAGACTACCAATTCTTGAGAAAGACTTGTTGACAGCTTTAGTGTAAGAACTTAAAAGTAAGCCGATGTTTTTCTTAATTATTATTAAATCATTGGATTTTACATAAACAGAAAAATGAAAGTGATCCGGCATTAAACAGTAAGCAAGTGTATTAACAAATGGTGATACATATTTTCTGTACTTCGATAGAAAATAAATGTAATTATCTCTGCTTCTAAAAAGTAACTCTTGGTTATTAGAACGGTTATATAGATGATAATATTTATTTGGTTCAAGCTCCATAGAATCTACTTAAATAAAGTGAAGGCCACCTATAAGGTGGACTCCACTTTGAAAACAGAATCCAAAACAGTTCCATCAACCCATTTGATTATTGCCACGACTTTATCTTTATTTAGTTTTGGTTTAGATGGAGCACCGCCACAAATTTCATCAACTTCTTTTTTAATTTGCTTAATGTCTTTTATTGGCAGTCCTGAATTCTTAACAGCTTCTAGTAAATCTTTTCGCAATGGATTAATCGCAATTCCTCTTTCTGTTATGATAACATCAATCAATTCTCCTGGTCCGCATAAAGTTGTAACACTATCCACAATAACAGGAATGCGATCTCTAAAAGAGGGAATAGCGAGAATTGTACATTTTGAATACAAACAATTCTGCCAACCGCCGATTCCGTGTAACAAATAACCATCTGAGTGCGTAACTACGTTAGCATTAAACTTAACATCAACTTCGGTTGCTCCAAGTACCGCAGTATCAACAATTGATGCAAAGTTTCCTTTTCCGTGAAAATTGTAACTGGTAAATGGAGATGTGTTCACGTGATTTACATTTTCACGCATACTTCTTACACCTTCAAGATCAAAAGTTTGACCATCAAGAATGTAATCAGTCAATCCTTCTTCCAAAATCTCAACTAAATATTTTGTACTTCCGCCGCGCATAAATCTTGCTTTAACACCGGCAGCTTTCATCTTTTCTTTTAGGAAAAGGACAAAAGCAAGATTAGTTCCGCCTGCACCAGCCTGAAGTGAAAAACCATCTTTCATAATTCCGGCGGCTTCAATAAAATCCGCAACATATTCAGCAATCAATAAACGATCTGGAGATTTTGTTACTTCAGTAGTTCCGCTTACAATTTTTTTAGGATCGCCGAGTGATTCAACTTCAACAACAAAATCTACATTACCCCCTTGAATCTGCCAAGGAACACAAGGGAAGGGAATAAGATTATCAGTTACAATTATTACTTTATCAGCATACTCAGAATCGCCAAGAGCAAAGCCAATTAATCCACAAGCTGATTTACCGCGATCACCGGTTGCATTTCCAAAAGGGTCTGCTGTTGGAGCAAGTATAACAGCAATATCAATGTGTACTTCTCCATCCTGCAATGATTGATATCTTCCTCCGTGAGAACGGAGAACACCGACACCTTTCATTTTTCCTTCTGTAGTAAATTTGCCAAGAGGTCCGTTCATACTTCCTTCAATGTGATGAATTGTTCCATCTTCTAAATATTTTATTAAGTGTGAATGAACAGGAAAACTTGCTGAAGGAAACCATCGAATATTTTTAATTCCCATTTCTTTTACTGTATCGAACAACATATTTGTTACAGCATCACCATTTCTTAAATGATGATGGGTTGAAATAGTCATTCCATCTTTTAGTCCGGCTTTTTTTAATGCAGTTTTTAAATCCTTAACAACTTTATTTCCATCAGATGGATAATCAATACAGGTTCGAATCGGAGGTTTTGCTTTCACTCCTGTAGGCTTGTATTTATTAACTCCTTTAAAAGGAATTTGAGTTTCTCCGTTTACTTCTGTTGGAACGAATCTTCCTGCTGCATTTTTTACTAGTTTCATATTTAAATCTTATAGTTTAATAATTAAGTTTTATTCCAAAGCCAATTTGTCTAGGTGGACCGTAAAATGTCTGTTGTCCTCCACCAGGATTATAATCAACAAGTAATTGATGTAATTGGGTGATTTGAGCCCATTTTTCTTCAGAATAATTTTGAGAATAGTATAATGTGCTAAAGCCATCATCATCCGGTTTTCCTGTGTTAGAAAAAACATTATAAATATTTTGATTGTCAAATAAATTTACCGCATAAAGATAAACATCTAAATTCAAATCATTCGAAATAATAAAACTTTTTTCAATCTTTAAATTAAAATTTAAAATTGAAGGAGTATAATCTTGTACAATATATCGTTCTCCATCACGCATTCCATTATACTCGTAAATAATATTAACAAACGAATGACCATCATTATAATTAAATAATAAAGAGAAATTTAATTCATTGAAAATATCTGAAATATTGTTAAGGGATGAAAAATCATAAACTAAGAGAGTATTAAAATTAATTTGGTTTATTCTTGGGGAATTAATGCTATAATCAATGAAATCGGTGCCGTCAGCAATAAATGAGTAATAATTTGCCAATTCTGTTGCTTTTTGAATACTTAATACTGAACGTATTTTAATTCCTCTAAAATAATATTCTAATAAAAAGTCTATTCCATTAGCGTCCATGCTTCCATTATTACTTAAATATCTATAAGATTGATATGGTGAACCGGATACTGTTTTTTGTATTTCTTGTCGCAGCATATTTCTTGAAGTTTTATTAAAGTAAACCATTTTCAAATTAAGATTAATAACAGGGTTATAGTTTATACCTAATTCAATGGATTGATTTACAATTGGTTTTAAATCTTGTACATTAGAAAATATCTGATTTCCAGCTCTTAGTTTCTGTCCTAAAGAATAAATTCCTTCATAAATATTTGAATATGGATGACTTTGAACATTTTGCGAATAACTTGCTGTGAAAGCCAAATTATTAATTGCCTGAAACTTTATAGCTGCTTTGGGAGAAACAAAAGACTGCGATTCAATATCTATCAAACCGGAACTAATCAATTCTCCAGATTGAAAAACTATCGTTTTCTCCGGAGCAATTGGATCAATCATTTTTTGGAAATCATAATCGTAATAATCATATCTCAATCCTATATAAAATTGAAAATTATTAAATGCGTCAAAGTGGTCCTCAATATAAAAGGAATAGTTTACAGGTATAGGAGCACTATCATTTTTCGTTCCTATTAGATCATAACCTATATTATTAACACCTCTGCTAATAAGTACAAATTCTTTTAATTCATTTTCAGTAAAGTTGATGAATGGAGGAACCAAACTAGCGCTATAAAGATCACGGGCAAGTCTTGCCTGTCCGAGTAATTGCCACAACCCAATTGTATTTTGAGTATAGTCGCCACCAATTCTAATATTGTGATTTTCCAATTTATAATTTACAGATCCTGATAAAGTAATTGACTTCTGAAAAGATTTTTGATGATCAATTCCTGGATAACCATCAACAATAAAATAGTTACCTAAAATAAATTTATTGGAAGGCAAGGTATACCTGCCCATACGTCCATTGTTAATATCATTTTCACTTCTATGCCATATTATTCCGGCATTAGCGTTTGCAACACTGTCTCCATAGGACCAGTAACGATCACCTAAATATTGGTCTGTTGTAATATCATCTTTATAGGAATAGTTCCCGCTTAAAGAATATGATAACTCGTCATTTATGTTATGATCAAATTTAATATTAAATACTCTACCATCGTTATTCACTAACCCAATTCTGGAGTTTAGATAATCTGAGATGTGATTTCTTTCGGTAAAACTATTTTCATCAAAATAAATTCCAGATGCTTTTATTTTTATATTGTCAAAATCAAATAAAAGTGTAGAAAGAAAATTAATATTCTCAAATGAATTGAATGAAACAATTCCGGCAGGAAGATCAATAAAGATTGAATCGGGAAGAAGCCCTGGATCTAAACTATTATCGAATTTCAGATTATCAGCGCCAGGATATCTTTGCGGATTTTTATCCCGTTGAAAAAGATAATTAACATTTGCAAAAAATCTTACATTAGGAAAATATAACGGACCACCTATACTTATGTTGGTTTCATTATGTCCGTAATAATATGCTCCTAATCTTTTCTTACCAGAAAAAGGATTATTTGTAAAAGTTATGTTGTCACTCAAATGTTCGGCTTCAAAACTAATTTTATCACCACCGGTTCTCAAAGTATAATCAAATAAACCGGAAGATACATTTCCAAAATCATTTGGGATAAATCCATTATAGTAATCAATTTTTTCAAATACATTTGGATTAAGAAAAAAAGAATTTCCACCGGAAAATAAATCATTAAACTTTACACCATCAATAAAAAATCCTGTTTCATAACTCTCTCCACCTCGGATATAGAAATCTTGAAAATACGAAACCACTCCGGGAAAAATTCTATTTAAATTATTTTGATTTTTAAACGGCAATTTATTTAAAATCGAATCTGCGATTGTATAATGAATAATACTTTCTTCAGATAGAATTGTTGAATCAGGATTTATTTTGTAACCTATAAAATTTAAACCACTAGCATATAAATGTGTACTTAAAAGAACAAAACAAATTGAACATATTAATATCTTCATAATCTTCTCCCTTAAAGTTTATGAGAATGACATTAAGCCATTCCTCCCAATTAAATTAACTTATTAAGTTTGGCAAGATGCATTATGTTTTGTGCACGCTTAACTACAGGCGGATCAATCATTTTACTCCCGAGTGAAACAACGCCCAATCCTTTTTTCTGAGCTTCTTCAAATGCCTGGACAATTTTTTTAGCTTTTTCAATTTCCTCAGCGGTTGGTGCAAAAGCTTCGTGCACAACTTTTATTTGTCTGGGATGAATGCATCCTTTGCCTTCAAATCCAAGTGACTTAGCTTCAATAACACTTTGTCTCAATGCTTCCATATCCGCAACATCAGAAAATACCGTATCTATTGCCTGTATTCCTGCTGCTTTAGAAGCGTTAACAAGCATTTGTCTCGCAAAAATACTTTCTCGTCCTTCGTTTGTGCGTTGAGTTCCGATATCTGCAGTATAATCTTCTAATCCGATAGCAAGTGAGCATATTTTTTCGGAAGCAGAAGCAATTTCATAAGCTTTAATTACTCCAAGTGCGCTTTCGATAATTGGCATAAAGTAAATTGGATTATCTACTTTGTATTGCTTTTTGATTTTATCAACTTCTTTTTCTAACTGATGAATTTGTTCGGCTGATTCGCATTTTGGAAGTAAAATTACATTTACATTATTAGGCACAATATATTTTAAGTCATCCAACCCTTTTGGAAGTTGGTTGATTCGAACCATTCGTTCTGCACCATAAAAATCAACAGAGCGCAAGGAATTTCTTACCAGAAGTTGTGCCGAATCTTTTTCTGTTGGAGCAACACTATCTTCAAGATCAAGAATAATCCCGTCTGGAGAGTGGAGACCGGCATTTACAAAAAACTTTGGTTCATTACCTGGCAGATAAAGTCTGCTTCTGCGTAGCTGGTCTTTTTTTGTTGAATATAAATTCTTTTCGTGCAAGGGAAGCAAGTATTCTTTCTTAAGATCAGGAAATAATCTTTTAACAGCTAGTTCAAATCGTGCAGCAAGAACAAATGGAAGTGCTCCATTATCTTCCAGCAAAATCTTTGCATCCTTCAGTCCAAAGAATTTACACATATCAAGAATCATTTGTTTTATTGATTCTCCATACATTACATCCACTTTACTCTTTAAATCAATTTTAATTCCACCTGAGTTTTTCAACTCAATTTCAAAATAACAATCAGAACGAACTGAATCGCCGCGTTTTCCGGCTGTACTTTTTTTAATGTTTTGTTTCATATTATTCCTTTTAAATTGTCATTGCGAGGAATGGAATGAAGAAGCGATCTGTAACTTTGACAGATTGCTTCTCCCGATTTTATCGGGATCGCAATGACTTAAATTAGACAATGAGCTTTTTCATAAACTCTCTTGCAGTCATTAATTCTGCACTAAAGATTGCATCTTTAATTTCTTTTCTTCTGCCAGCAACAAGTAGCTGTGATGAAAGTGCTTCAAATTTATTGTCAAGGTCTTCCATAGTCATTGGCTCACGTGGATCACCTTTAGGATATTCTAAATATTCTGAAAATTCCCTTCCATCTTTTGTCCTTACAATAACTTTACTCGGTTGTTTTGCAGGAAACATTTTTTCAAACTCTACCGATGGCTCACCTTTAATTCTGTCAATTACTTCCCAGATTCTTGGATCTTTTAATTTTTCATCTGAGAAAGATTGTGTTGTTACTTTATGATCAACCAATGCTGCAGCTATACAATAGGGAAGTGAATGATCCGCTGTTTCTCTTGATTCAGGTCGATACTTATGTGGATCAAAAAGAATATCATAAGCTTGTGCTAAAGTTGTAAGTGTAACAGTTTCAATCTGATCGTAACTGATATTATTCTTCGTGACAACATTTAATGTAGCAGAAAGGTGTGTATGAGTAAGCGCCTCAGTTGGAAATGCTTTCATTCCACACTCAAGAATTTTATATGACTCACCAAGTCCGCCAATAAGTTTATCAATATTCCATTTCCACTCAGAAACTCCATCTCTACCTTTCATACTTTGCGGCTCAACTTTGTTTTCTTTTGCATTGAAGCCAAGGAAGCAGTCCATAAAACCTTCTTTACCTTCAAAAACGGCTTCAGTTCCTGTGTACCCACGTCTTGCCATAAGCGCAGCAAAAACTCCAGCTTGTGTTGCCATTGGATCAACCGTGTTTTTCATCATTGTTAATTTGCCAGCTGTAGGACATCCGATGGTATGACTATGACTTCCGCTTATTCCAATTGCGTTTACCATTTGATCAACTGTTAATCCTAGAATTTTACCGGCAACAATTGGAGAAACAAATTGTGTTAATGTTGCGTGATGCCATTTGCGTTCACGAATTCCCGGGACTGCAAACTCGCAAAGTCTTTGCTCAAATTCATACGCAAGAACAATCGCTGTAATAACTTCTTCCATCGACGCACCAACCATTTCTGCAACGGAAAGTGCAGCAGGAATTATATCTGATGGATGTGAAGGATCTTCCTTCCAGTAAATGTCATTAAAATCCAAAGCGCGTATCATTAATGAATTTACAAGTGTTGCATTAACGGCTGGAATTTTATCTCCAAATCCTATAACTGTTGCTTCTTCTGTGCCGCCCATATCATGATAGATGTTTCGGATTATTCTTACGTCTTTTGTGTGATATCCACCGAAGGCACATCCAACTGAATCATATAAATATCTTTTCACTTCGTGAATTACATTTTGTGGTAAATCTTTGTACTGCAGATTAACTGCAAATTCTGAAATTGTTCTTGAGATTGATTTTTGCATAAACATTCCTTTAATTTTAATTGTAATGTCATTGCGAGTGAAACGAAGCAATCTTTGTTATACTTAAGATTGCTTCACTCTCCCAAAGGGATGCCTATGGCAGAAGACTCGTTCGCAATGACTTGTTTTTATAAATTCTTTTTAACCCAATCTTCCAAGCCACCAGTTACAACTAACTCCTGCGCAGCTTCACCAACCGGATCGATAGAATAAGTTTTGTTATCAAATGTTAAAACTGAGTTTTCAAAATCTATCTTTACATTCAATCCTGATTTTACTGTAAGCTTATTATTTCCGTATTTAGATTTCAAATCGTTTACTAGCTGCGGACATTCTATTAACAAATAACCATTGTTAAGTGCATTACGTTTGTAAGTTTCGTTAAAAGTTCCAGCAACTACTAATTGAATTCCTTTATACTTTAACGCTGTTGCTGCTTGCTCACGAGATGAACCTGTTCCAAAGTTAAATCCACCAACAAGAACATCACCTTCTTTTGTAATCTTAACAAATTCAGGGTCGTAATTTTCCATAACAACCTCTGCCTGCTGCTGCGGAGTCATATCATCATTGTACGTGTACTTGCCCGGATAAATTCCATCTGTGTTTAAATTATCCTGATAACAAAAAATTAATTCGCCTTCAACAACCGGTTTAAATCCATTTATAATTTTTACAGAAGATTTAGTTCCAGCTTTTTTCTTATTTATTTTGATTGATCCTTTCAATTCTCGATGTTCTTTATTTTTCCAATCATAGTCAATCTTACCAGAAATTGCAGATGCAGCAACAACTGCAGGAGATGCAAGATAAGCTTGTGCACTTGGTGATCCCATTCTGCCTTTAAAGTTTCTGTTAGTTGCTGAGATTCCAACTTCACCATCTTCAAGCAAACCGGTTCCGAGTCCAATGCAAGGTCCGCAGCCGGGAGGCAATGGAATTGCACCAGCTTCAATTAATGATTGCCAATAACCATATCGTTCTGCTTCTTTTTGTACTTCACTCGACGCAGCAGCAATATAAAATTTTACTTTCTCAGAGATCTTTTTTCCTTTTACGACTGCAGCAGCTTCTGCAATATCATCAACTCGACTGTTGACGCAAGAAACAAGATATGCTTTATTGATTGCAATATTTTTTTCTTTTAGTTCTAAAACAGCAGCATAAGTTTTAACAGTGTTAGGTCCGGAAACAAAAGGTTCAATTGTTGAAAGATCAATTGTTAATTCTTTTGCATAAAATGCGTCAGCATCTGCTTGAGGAATATTGTGCTCAAGTTCTTCAATTCGTTTAGGATTAATTCTTGGATGTTGACCTCTACCATCAGTATCAGAAAAAACTCCTTCAAGTCCCCGATGTTCAATAAATCTTTCTCGCTTTTTTAACCATAAAATTGTAGCTAAATCGATAGGGAAGACACCAGCAAGCGCACCCCATTCAGTAGTCATATTTGCAATTGCTAATCTTTCATCAATTGTGAGATAGCGAATCCCATCACCAACAAATTCAATTGCGTGATTAAGAACTTCATCGTGATTAAAGAATCCGCACAAAGCAATGATAACATCTTTGCCGGTTACACCTTGTCTTAAGCTTCCTTTAAGTTCAACTTTTGCAATTTGTGGAACTTGCCACCAGGTTCTTCCTGTAGCCCAGATTGCTGCTGCGTCTGTTCGCACAATTGGGGTTCCAAGACAACCTAAGCCGCCATACATATTTGAATGAGAATCTGAAGCAACAACCATTGTTCCTGGAAAAGCATAACCTTCTTCACACATTATTTGATGTCCGATTCCACGACCAGCAGGATAAAAATCTGCGCCCATTGATTTTGCAAACTCTTCAATCTTTTTATACTTCTCTAAATTCTTTTCTGATTTATCCTGAACATTGTGGTCAAGGGTATTTACAACTTGTCGTGGATTAAAAAGTTTTGTTGCACCGATGGACTTGAATTTAGGAATGACAGCACCGGTATTATCATGCGTCATTACATAAGCAGGTCTAATGGAAAGATAATCACCAGCCTGTACTAGCTGATTTGGATCTAATCCCACAGCAAAATTTTGAGCTATTTTTTCGATGAGAGTCTGTGTCACTATGTTCTCCTTTTCTAAAACGTCATTGCGAAGGAATCCCTTCAGGGTGACTGAATCAATCTATAATAGTATAAGGATTGCTTCACTCGAAGACTCGCTCGTAATGACTTTTATTGATAATTTCTTATATATACAACTGATCAAAATTGAATAAGTCTTTCCATTCAGGATTGATCTTGTTAATCAGATCAATTTTCTTTTTCCTTGATCCAGCTTTCAGTTGCTTTTCTCGTTTAATAGCATCAGAAGGATTATCAAATGATTCATGATAAACTAATTTATCCAGATTATATTTTTTAGAGAATCCTTCAACTAATTTGGATTTATGTTCCCAGATTCTTCGTGTAAGATTATTTGTTACACAAACATAAAGAACAGTATTATTTTTATTTGTTAAAATATATATGCAATAGTTTTTCATTTCCATTTATAGATTACTTCGTTCGAAGACTCACTCGCAATGACAATCGAGAAATCACGCTTTGAACGGATCGAATGAAACAAAATCTGCATGATGAACTATTATTGCTTCAACATTACGTTTTGCTAAATCGCCTTCTTTTGCATGATAAGCGATTATATGCTGTACTTCGTATGGCAATCCAAAACGATCAGCAATTGAAACCCCACTAAATGGATGACGAAGTAAAGTTCCTGCTTTACTTGTGACAAGTTTACCCTCAACTTTATCATATTCAATTAATTTTCCAATATCGATTAAGATAGCTCCCGCAATAAGTAAATCCATATTGATTTTAATTTCATCTTTAAAATTTTCTTTCATTCGCTTTGCAATATCAACAGAAAGCTGAACTGCTGTACGTTTGTGATTCATAAAAGATATTTTACAATCTTTGATGAGAAGAGAGAAGGGAATTATTTCTAAATCTTCTGGGGAGAGCACAGAATTTTCAATAGCGTAAACCCAGCAGTTTAAAACTTTTTCTCGAAGTTCTTTATTTTCAATCCAGTTTATTTCTGGCCATATTTTTAAAACTTTTTCTTTCACTGGTACTCCGATTTACATTTAAATTGGTTCTTTAATTAGTTCTTTGCCATTTGTTAAAACGCTATAAGCTTTTAAACCAAGCATGACAGCAAGTGTAAAAAGTAAAATTGAGATTATGGATAGAGCGTAATTGGTAGCAACAAAATTTGTATAGATTAACATAACAAGTGCTGTAAGAGTAACAGCAAACATGAATATCATCGGAATCAAAACGAATAAATAACCTTTCTTAAGATTTGCAACCCAAACTGTTAAAGCTAACAATGCAAGTGCTGCAAGTAATTGATTTGCACTACCAAACACAGGCCATATGGACATCGTTTGCCCGCTAAACGTTAATGCAGCACCAAACAGAACTGTTATTGCCGTAGAAGTGTATCTGTTGGTTACGAAAATAGATTGTTTTTCGTTTTCTTTTTTCTCAAAATATTCCTGGAACATAAATCTTGCTAAACGTGTTGCAGTATCAAGAGAAGTAAGTGCAAATGCCGAAACAGCAAGAGCAGTAAATGTTTGAGCCATTGGTACTGAAATGTTCAAGACAGGAATTGCACTAATAAATCTTGCAACTCCAAGAGAAAATGCTGTAACCGGTCCTTTTGTAACCAGAATATCTATAAACTCTTTATTAACCATCGAGGCTACAGCAATTAAGGAAAGTACCGCTAACATTCCTTCAATTAACATTCCACCATACCCAACAATTTTTCCATCTGTTTCCTTATCAAGTTGTTTGGCGGTTGTTCCACTTCCAACTATTGAGTGAAAACCGCTTATTGCTCCGCAAGCCACAGTTACAAACAACGCAGGGAAGAGGTAACCAACTTTATCTAATGAGAAAGAATTAAATGCAGGAATGTTAATCGAAGGTGCGGAGAAGAATACTCCTACCAAACCTCCAATCATCAGGGCATAAAGGAAAAATGAATTTAAGTAATCTCTTGGTTGAAGTAAAATCCATACAGGAACTGTTGATGCAATAAAAATGTACCCAAATAAAATTAACTGCCAGGAAAACGCACCTAATTGAATTGGAAATAAATTGCCAGCTGGAATTGATAAAAAGAGCAAAATCACACCAATTATGGTTGCAATCCAGAGAGGAACTTTCAATCTATAAATTGAAATTCCAAATAAAACTGCGAGCAGCATAAATAAAATGGATGAAGTTCCAGCACTTGGGATATTTGTAAAAGTATCTGCAACGATAATTGTGAAAACAGCTATTACAAGAATCAAAGTTGCCCACGCAAAAATTAGGAAAAGTTTTTTTCCGCTAATTCCAATATATTGCTGAATAATATAACCGATTGATTTACTCTGGTGGCGAACTGAAGCAACTATACTTGCATAATCGTGTACTCCTCCAATAAATATAGAACCAAAGACAACCCATAAATAAACGGGCATCCAGCCAAAACCTGCAGCTATTACTGGGCCAACAATTGGCCCAGCTCCGGCGATTGATGCAAAGTGATGACCGAGTAAAACAGGAGCCTTTGCAGGACAGTAATCAACTCCATCCGACATTGTGTGTGCCGGAGTTTCTTTGCTGTTGTTTACATCAAGTCGTTTGGTTAAAAATCCACCGTACAATTTGTAAGCGACAACAAACATTCCTAATGCGATTAGAACTAATTCTATTCCATTCATGCTCTTCTATTTCAGCTTGTCATTGCGAGCGCGTCAATGAGTGAAGCAATCTATCGTAAATACAGATTGCTTAGTTCCTCGCAATGACTTAATATTAAAGATTTTTGATTATTTCATCCGTCATCTGTTGTGTGGTGCAAGCGCCATGCTTAAACACATCCGGACCACCACGGAGTTTCATCATATCATAAGTTTTAACTTTGCCTTCTTCAATTACCTTTGCAATTGCTGTTCTAATCTTATCAGCTTTCGCTTTTTCATCAATGTGATCGAGCATCATGCAAGCGCTCAACATCATTGCAATTGGATTTACTATTGATGGATTTAATTCCTGGTACTTTGGTGCACTGCCATGAGTTGGTTCAAACACTGCAACTTCTTCACCGATATTTGCACTGCAGGCAAAACCAAGTCCGCCGACCAAACCGGCAAATCCATCAGAAATGATATCACCGAACATATTTTCCGCAACGATAACTCCATACGTTTCAGGATTTTTTGTAAGCCACATCATTTGAGCATCAATGTTTGTATCCCATAAATCAATACCAGAATATTCTTTAGCAATTATTTTTGCTTCTTTAAACATCATACCTGAAGTTTCGCGAAGTACGTTTGGTTTTTCGCAAAGTGTGAGATTTGAGTATCCAAATTTCTTAGCATATTCAAAAGCAGCACGAATAATTCTTCGTGAAGCATTCCTTGTAACTATTCTTGTAGATATTGCCATATCTTCACTTGGAGTGTCTTTAAAGAATTTCATTTTTGGATGAGTCTCAAGTGCATCACGAACCTGTTTTGGAGGATTAGTCCATTCTACTCCGCCATAAAGACCTTCTGTGTTTTGTCTGAAAACAACAGCATTAACTAAAGGTTCATCAAATCCGCCTTGCCCATTTCTAATAATAAAGTTTAAAGGATTGCCTTTGAATGATTGACAAGGACGAATACAAATATCAAGATTAAACTTTTGTCTTAATCCAACAATTGGAGAAAAGTAAACGAAGCCTTTATCTTTTAAAGAAGGATCAAGTTCTTTGTCTGCTGCATCTTTTGGTTTAGATGTGATCGCACCAAACAATCCGATTTTATATTTTGAAAGAAGATCGATTGTTCGCTGTGGAAGTGCATTACCTTCACTGCACCAAAAATCCCAACCTATATCTCCGTGAATGTATTCGGCATCAAAACCGACTGCTTTTAAAACTCTTATTGCTTCTGGAAGTACTGTTTTGCCAATGCCATCACCAGGCATTGCAACTATTGTTCTTTTCATTAAAGTATACCTATAAAATTAGAAAATATTGACAGGCGAAACTTAATTATTTGGTAATGATGAAAGCAAGGAAAATCGGTCTGAAAACCTGAATTTTTAGCCAAAATTTAATTTTTATTAGCAAAAGCATTAAATTGAATTGCCAAATAGTCGATAATAAAATGTTGATAATTTTATAACAATTTAGATGTCTAAAAATAATATCGAACAAAATTTAAAAACTCAGCAACTGGAATCTTTATTAGATTCTTCACTAGATGTTATTTTTAGAATCTCACCGACAGGTAAATTAAATTATATTAGTCAGTCCTCCTTCAATTTACTTGGCTATTATCCTGAAGAAATTCTTGGTAGATCGATTGCAGATTTCATCCCTCCAGAAAGTTTAAATGATTACTTCAAAGAAATGTCTATCCTTTTTAGAGAAAATAGCATAGTCACTTTTAGAGCTGATTTACAACATAAAAACGGAACCAAAATTCCTGTTGAGATTTCCGGAAAAGTCGTGGAATTAGATGGAAAATTAATGGGACAAGGTACAATTAGAGATATTAAACAAAGAATAGAAACACAACAAAAATTAGTTAGCTCAGAAAATGTATTCAAAGCAGTTTGGGAAAATTCACAAGACGGGATGAGATTAACTGATCAAGATGGAATAATTGTTTTATGCAACAATGCGTTTGCTCAGTTATTTGAAAAGAGTGTTGATGAATTGGTGGGAAGACCTATAAGTGATTTATATTTTGAGGAAAAGCAGGAAACTACAGTAGCTAAATACAAACAGAATTTCATTCAAGGAATGGTAAAAGATTATCTTGAATCTAGTGCGGTACTTTGGAATGGCAAAAGACTTTTTTTCGAAATATCAAATTCTATTATTGAAGATTTGAATGAGAAAAGATTTTTGCTTAGCATTTTTAGAGATATAAGTGAAAGAAAAGCCAGTGAAGAATTACTTGAGAAAAAAGGTAGGTTACTTCAAGGAATTGCTAAAGCAACAAATGCACTAATTACAGATTTAGCTTTTTTTGATGGTTTTAACGTTGCGTTAGAAATTTTAGGTGAAGCCGCCGAAGCTGATCGTGTTTATATTTATAAGCATATGGAAGATGATGAAACCGGAGAATTATATTTTAATCCGCTGTTTGAATGGACTGCTGAAGGAATAAAATCACAGCTTGAAGAGAACTTGTTAGGGAAATTATCTTATTCGCGGTTTTCATCTTTAAAGTTTTACGAATCATTTTCAAACGGGGAATCTTTAAAATTTATTGTTAAAAGTCTTCCCAAAGAAATTCAAGAAGTTTTTATTGATCGAAATATTAAATCAATAATTCTAGTTCCGATTATGATTGAGGGAGCGTATTGGGGATTTATCGGATTCGATGAATGTCATTCAGACCGCATTTGGAGCAATGATGAAGAATCAATCTTAAGCGCCATGGCTGCAACGATTGGTGAAGTTATAAAGAAAAATAATTTTCGTGAAGAGTTGATTAGAAAAAATGCAGAACTTGATATTGCTGTTCAAGAATCTGAAAAAGCTGCTAAAGCAAGAAGCGAATTTTTAGCTTTGATGAGCCACGAAATCCGAACTCCGATGAATGGCGTAATTGGAATGACAGGCTTACTTCTCGAAACAATGCTCAGCGAATCACAAAAAGATTACGTAAATACAATAAGATTAAGTGGTGAGCAGCTTTTGGTTATTATAAATGATATACTTGATTTTTCAAAAATAGAATCAGAAAAACTTGAACTTGAAACCCAACCTTTCGATTTGCGGGAATGTATTGAAGATTCGATGGATTTAATATCGACAAAAGTAGCTGAACAGGATATTGAACTTTTTTATAACATTGATGAAAGCACTCCTTATGCAATTCGTGGTGATGTTACTCGTTTACGCCAAGTACTAACAAACTTACTAAGCAATGCCGTAAAGTTTACGCACAAAGGAGAAGTTGAGATAACAGTTACATCGGAGGAGCTAGATTTTAAGGAGTATCTTTTCAAATTTTGTGTAAGAGATACTGGTTTAGGAATTCCTGATGACAAGATAGATAAACTTTTTAAACCCTTCAGCCAGGTTGATTCATCCACCACAAGAACTTTTGGCGGCACAGGATTGGGTTTGGTTATCAGCAAAAAAATTGTTGAACTAATGGGCGGTGAAATAGGTGTAACAAGTGTTGAAGGAAAAGGAAGCAACTTTTTCTTTACAATAAAAGCTGGCTCTGTTACATCAGATAAAAAAGTTTATTTGTTTGAATCATCACCTAAACTTGTTGGTAAAAAAGTTTTAATAATTGATCAGAATAGATCTAATGGAACTATGATGAATAATCTTACCAGAAGATGGCGATTGAGTTCTGATCTTATAACTGATGTATCAGATTTAAAACCCAAGTTAGAACTTTATCCTGATTATGATCTCTTCATAATAAATACATCTGGTTTTAATAATAAAGTTTTTACGCTGGTGGATAAAATTAAAAGTTTGGTTCCCAAAAAAAATATCGGTTTTATTTTAATTAAAGCTCAAGGAAAAGATTTAGGAATTGCGGAATCTGATCGCCATCCTTTCTGCAAAATAATTGCAAAACCAGTTAGACGTAAACAGCTTCATCAAGCAATTCTTAGTTTTGCAGAGGCTGGTTCAAATCAAACCGAAACTTCTACTGCGGAAAAAGAAATTCCCAAGACTTCTATAGGCAAAAAAATAAAGGTGCTTTTAGTTGAAGATAATAGTATTAATCAGATGGTTGCATCACGAATGCTTCAAAGAATTGGTTACAATGCGGATATCGCTTCTAACGGAAAAGAAGCTGTTGATTCTGTTGAATCGATTGGATATGATTTAGTTTTTATGGATATCTCAATGCCGGAAATGGATGGACTTACCGCTTGTTCTATTATCCGTGCGGATAATAATTTAAAAAAGCAGCCCATTATTATTGCTATGACCGCCAATGCAATGAGCGGAGATAGAGAGAATTATCTTAAAATCGGGATGGATGATTACATTAGCAAACCTGTAAACTTGGAGGAACTTAGAAAGATCATTACCAAGTGGACTGATAAAATATATAGTGATATGAATGTTGAAACGAGAAAGAATATTGAATCTGAAATTAAATTAAAATTTATCGAAGAAAAAAAGATTTCTTTTTTACAGGATCTTAAGACTCATGCTGATCTTGAATTCTTCAAAGAAATGTTAGATATCTATATAAGAGAAATTCCTAAGAACATTGAATTTATTCGTAATTCCATTTTTCAGAATAATGCAGATCATTTAAGATTTTATGTGCATAAATTAAAAGGGTCTTCGCTTACACTTGGAATTGAATGTGTGCTAGATGACTTCAAAATACTTGAAGATATGGCACTTGATAACAACATAAGTGAAGAATCACTTCGCATATTTAAAAAAGTTTCTGAAAAGTTTGAGATGATTTTGGAAGAAATAGTTCTTCTAAAAAACAAATACTCAGGCTTCAAATTATCCTAATAAAAATTTCTAAGTTAATGTCCCAATTAAAAAAAAGAGCGCCACTAAATAGGACAATCAATATCAGTGATGATGAAATCCAATTTTACAATGACAAAAAGATAATCCTAAAGTCTAAAGCCGCATTTTATGATGTCTGCTGCAAAGTTATTAATCAGGATTTGTTTGATGTTATTGATTTTTTACCGGATAATTTTGTCGATTTACTTTTTCTTGATCCACCTTATAACCTAAATAAAAAATTCTCTTCGATTGATTTTAAAGAAATGACAATGGATGATTATGAAAATTGGTTAGATCAATGGCTTTCAAAATTAATCAGAACATTAAAACCCAACTCTTCAATTTATTTTTGCTGTGATTGGAAAACTTCTATTCCAGCTTACAATGTGTTAAAAAAATATTTTATTATCCGAAATAGAATAACATGGGAACGCGAAAAGGGCAGAGGGTCAAGAGATAATTGGAAAAATTCTTACGAAGATATTTGGTATTGTACATTGAGTGATGTATTTACTTTCAATATTGATGATGTTAAACTTAAACGAATGGTTAGAGCGCCTTATAAAACCATTGAAGGTGTTCCAAAAGATTGGCAATCTGAAAATGGTAAGAATTTTAGGATAACTCATCCATCAAATTTATGGACTGACATCTCAATACCGTTCTGGTCGATGCCGGAAAACACTGATCATCCAACACAAAAACCAGAAAAGCTCTTAGCAAAGATTATACTTGCAAGTACACACGAAAATGATTTAGTGTTTGATCCGTTTCTTGGTTCCGGGACAGCAATCGTTACAGCAAAAAAACTCAACCGTAATTATTGTGGAATTGAGATTGATGAAGTATTCGCCTCACTAACTTTAAAGAGATTAGATTTAGCCGATATAGAAAAATCAATTCAAGGTTATGAAGATGGAGTTTTTTGGGAAAGAAATAGTTTGCAGTTGCAGAAGAAGAAAAAGTGATATAAAAAATTTTGTTTCTTGATTGAGAAGATTTTATTCCACATTTTAACAGCCCAAGATTTAGAGTTTAGGGCACCGGTTAACAGGTTAATACCCAACCCCGTCAGGTCCGGAAGGAAGCAGCGGTCAGTATATAATTTGTGTAACTGTGTGCCCCTTTTTTTACAACCCACTAACGTTTTAAGATTCCTAAAAGCAACCTTTACAATGTCATTCCCACGAAAGTGGTGATCCACTTATGATTAATATTTTTGGATTCCCGTTTTCACGGGAATGACATAAGGGAATGATCTTTATTAAATATGAATTATCGGAGGAATAAAGTAAATCAATCTTCCTTTGCTGTATTTGATGCTGTTTTCAAATTCAATCTTTGCAAGTGAAGCTGGTGGAAATGAAAGATTGAAACTTCCGGTTCCACAAAAATTATTTATATGTATTGATAAATCTGGTTGATGACCTACCACTAAAATGTTTTTATAATCAAGAGTGTTTAAAATTTCGATTAGGTCTGCAGTTCTGCTTCCGGTGCTAAGAAGATTATCTTTAACTAAGTTTGATTTTTCCTGAAGATTTTTAGCAATAATTTCGGCAGTTTGAGCAGCACGGATTAATGGTGAACTTAAAACTACATCAAGATTTTCAATATAACTTTTCCAAGCATCCGACGTTTTTTTAATAACAATCTTTCCTTCATTAGTTAATTCGCGGTCAAAATCTTTTTTATTGATGGAAACATTTTCAGCAATGCTGTGTCTTACTAAGTAAAGATTCATAACTAAATATCGTAGTTCACTGAAATCATAGTTACCATTTGATGGAAATCCGTTAAGTCTTTTGTTAGCTGTTTACCGGCTTTGGAGTTCATCAATTCGTTCATCTTGTCTTTAGATTCAAACTCTACTCCACAGAAATAAGAATATTTTTGATCAAGCAATAAATTACTTTCTACTTTTGCGATTTTTATTTGCTTGCCCGAAAGTTCTGATAAATGTTTAAGAATAACATCTTTAAAATGGGAAAGAGCTTTATCATTTTCGGATTTATGAAGGAAGAATAATTGTTTATACATCAGCATTTAATTAAAAAAGTTTTAATAATTTCTTCATAATGATTTTTGTTTAACTCATAAGTGGATTTTGGAGTCTCAAGTATCATTAAGATTTTTTTAGTTGGGCAGGAAAATTCAAATAACTGGTATATATTTTTGCTATCAATCAACTTTTCGGAAGATCGTACAATGCTTTTTAACTGGTTATGATTTTCTAATATTTCATTGAAATAATTTTCAGCAGAATCAGTTGGAGCAATAGCAGCAAGAGAAATTGCTGCACCCATTTTACCACTGATATATTTTAATCCATTTAATTTTTGTTTAACAAGATTTGATATTGTTACACTGCCAAGCATTTTCCAAGTGGAATCAAGAACAATTTCAAAATCCTTTTCATTCAACTTTATTACAGTTTCTAAAGAGTTTGATTCAGGATTATTAAAAAATCTTATAATGGAAACTGCATCAGTTATTTGTGGATTTTTAGTCTGTATGTCCAGACTTCTAATTTCTTTTACAACAAGAGAATCAAATGAATTATTTGAACTTGTGTATTTATTGGTTGGGACATCAAATCTAAAAACATCTTTTCCAGTTTTGCTGTTTTTAGCAGCGGGATAAAAAATACTAGTTATAATTGCAGTATCCGAAATAACTGATATTACTTGTTCGGCTTCTTTATTCGGCGTTTTAATTTTTATGAACTGACGAAAAACAAGTTCAGACATGTATTCCTCAAGTGAATAATATGAAATTCTTTTTAAATTTATAATATCTTTTGAATTAAAATCTTCTAAAACCACTGCAAATCTACGCGATCCAGATTTTTTAAAATTTAAATTAAGATAACCGTTTAAAGATTCATCTTTTAGAATAAGATTTAAATCCTTATCAACAATCGCAAATAAATTATAAACCGGATTTTGGTTTTCTAAAAGTAGCGTATAATAATTTGAATTGTTAACCTCAATACTATCAACATCAATTTTATTAAATGATTTTAGTTCAGCATCAAAAGTAAAAAGTCGGTTTAAAATTTTTCTACTATTTTCATCGCCATTAATTGCAGTTCGTGTTAATTTCAGAAAAGTTTCACCATTAAAAAAAAATGGTTCTTCTTCTACTTTTTCTTTGCAGGAAAAAACAGTTAACAGAGCTGCAAAAACTAAAAATAATTTTATTTGATTTTTCATATCAGTAACATTTATTGATTCAAAGATAAGCAAAAGTGAATTTTAATTTGCCACAAATTACACGAATTAAATCTTTTGTGAAAATTATTGTAATTCGTTGTTAAGAAATCAAATTAAGCCTTAAAATAATTAAAAAGTATTGCAGTTTTTTTTTTACCCACAATTTTTTCAAGTTCTTGTTGAGTAGATTTTTTTATTACTTCTAAACTGCCAAGCTTTTCCAGTAATAGGTTTGCTGTTTCAGTTCCAATTCCTTTTATATCAGTCAGTTCAGATTTTATTGTACGCTTGCTTCTTCTTACACGATGAAATGTTATCGCAAATCTATGCGCTTCATCTCGAACCTGTTGAAGTAACTTTAACCCCGAAGATGTTTTGGGAATTAATTCAGAATCAGAATTACCTGGTAAAAAAACTTCTTCTAATCTTTTTGCAAGACCTATAATGTTGTAATTAGTGAATCCAAGATTATCTAAAATCTCAACTGCACTGGAAAGCTGTCCTTTTCCGCCATCAACCATAATTAAATCCGGCAAGGGCTGTTTTTCTTCCTTTAATCTGGTATATCTTCGTTCGATAACTTCTCGCATACTGGAAAAATCATCAGGGCCTTCAACAGACTTAATTATAAATTTTCTATAAAGACTCTTTTTAGGTTTGCCATCTTCAAACACAACCATACTTGCGACAGTGTCTGTTCCCTGTAAATTAGAAATATCAAAACATTCAATTTTTCTTGGAAGAATTTTTAATCTTAAATCTCTTTGCAATGCAGAAACGGAATAAGAGACGTTGCCAAGATTTTTCATCTTTTGTAATTGTATCTCTTTTAGTTGAAGTATTGCATTTTCTTTGCACATTTTTACTAATGATTTTAAATCGCCGCGTTGTGGTACAAAAATTTTAACTTTTCTATTTGATTTCATCTTAAGCCATTCTGCAAGGGCTTCAGCATCTTCTGGCGGAATTTCAACAATTACTTCTCGTGGAATTTCTACTTGATCACTATAATAAAACTTAATTGCGGCTGAATATATGTTTGCTAATTCTTCACCTTCTTCAATTGCAAGTTTAAGTTGCTTTTTGCCAATCAGTTTTCCTGATCTAATATTAAACACTGCACAAGTGGAATCTTTAGCTTCAAAAGCGATGGCAAAAATATCTCTATCTTCAGCATCATCATTAACAATTTTTTGTCTGGATGAAATTGAATTTAACTGATCAATTTTATCTCGAAGTTCTGCCGCTTTTTCATACTCAAGATTTTCTACCGCAGTTTGCATTCGTGTTTTTAAATCTTTTATGAGATCATCAGTTTTGCCTTTCAAAAGTTTTACAACCTCATCAACCATTTCATTGTATTCTTGTGCACTTACAAGATTTTCGCACGGTCCATCGCATTTTTTTATATGATAATCCAAACAGACTTTAAATTTTTTATCAGCAATATTCTTTTCGGTAAGATCTAATTTGCAGCTACGGATTTTGAATATCTGATTTATCATTTTTAAAGAACCGCGCATACTTCTTACATCCGTATAAGGACCAAAATATTTTGAGCCATCGTTAAAAACTTTTCTGGTAGGATAAATTCTAGGAAACAGTTCATTGGTTACTTTTATAAACGGAAAAGACTTATCGTCTTTAAGATTTACATTGTATCTTGGTTTTAACTCTTTGATTAGATTACTTTCAAGAATCAATGCTTCAAGCTCACTATCGGTTACAACAAGCTGTAAGTCATCTATTTTGCTAACCATCGCCACAGTTTTAGCTGATCCCGGATTTTCTTGAAAATAACTTCTCACTCGGTTTTTTAAATTCTTAGCTTTACCTACATAAATAACATTTCCACTTTTATTTATAAACTGGTAAACTCCGGTTAATGATGGTAAGTTTTTTAAATTAGTTTCTAATTTAGAATTCATAGTCTTGGGGTCATAAAATTAATTCCGCTGATTTTATTCATTAATTGCACAAAGCAGCGAATATCAAGTCTGATTATAAGAATTGTATCGAAATTTTACTCTGGCAAAACAGTATTCTTAGCTATTACAACGATACCGGTTTCGGTCATTGTAAATTTTTTCCTGTCGCCTTCAGGATCAAAGCCAACTTCGTATCCTTCAGGAATAACAACATTTTTATCTATGATTGTTCTTCTAATTCTTGCGTGTCGTCCTATAACCACGTTATTCATTATTATAGAATCTGTAATATAGGAATAACTGTTTACCTTAACGTTTGATCCGAGTAATGATCTTTCAACCAAACCTCCCGATACAATAGTGCCATCGCAAACCAAGGAGTTTAAAGTTCTACCAACTCTTTCGCCTTCATGTGAAACTGTTTTTGCGGGCGGATATTGATATTGATATGTTCTTAACGGCCAATCAGGATCGTATAGATTAAAATCAGGAATAACACTTATCAAATCCATATTTGCTGCATAGTAACTATCAAGAGTTCCAATATCTTTCCAGTAAGGAAGCGTTTTTTTATTTTCATCTTGAAATCGGTATGCAATAACTTTTAATTTTGATTGAACCATATATGGAATTACGTGTAGACCAAAATCATGATTCTTAATTTTTTTAGATTCCATCTCCAATAAAACTTCTCTTAAAACATTAGCGTTAAAAACATAAATACCCATGTTAACAAATGAGAACCCCGGTTTATCCGGAATCTGTGGTGGGTTAGCAGGTTTTTCTATAAAAGATTCGACATTGTATTTATCATCAACACCAACTATACCAAATCTGTTTGCTTCATCTTTTGGAACTTCAATACATGCGATTGAAAGATCAGCCGATTGATCTATATGGTTATCAAGAAATTTTAGATAATCCATTTTATAGATGTGATCACCGCCAAGAATTAAAACCCATTTCGCTTTTTTATCAGAAAATAAATTTAAGTTTTGATGAATTGCATTTGCAGTGCCAAGATACCATTCGTTATTTAATTTTCTTTGTGGTGGGACAGAATATATAAATTCACCAAGCTCTGGATTGAATATACTCCACGCTTCGTAAAGGTGCATATTTAGGGAATCAGATTTATATTGGGTAAGCACATAAACTCTTCTAAAACCTGAGTTAAGGCAATTTGAAAGTGCAAAATCAATAATTCGGTATTTACCACCGAAGGGAACAGCAGGTTTACTTCTTACAGCGGTCAAGGGATGAAGTCTTTCACCTTGACCACCAGCCATTATTACAGTAACTGTATCTCTCAAAATCGAAGAACCAGGCGAAATCATAAATACTCCTTAAAATTGCACTAAAATATATTTAATTATCGTTTGTTTAGCAATTAAACAAATGGTTAAATTATTTTTAGTTGTTATTAATAATTTTTATTTAGAAAGTATTCTCCTGTTATGATTAAGCAATTAAACTTTTCAATTCTTTTACTTTTTGTGTTTCTGATGAACAGTGGCTTTTCGATAGCACAATTTGGATCCAAATTGTCTGATACCAAATCTGTTGTTAGCAAAATACAAAAGCAGGTTGATATGCTTCACTATGATCTAAAGATTGATCTAAACATCAATGATAAAATATTAAACGGCATTGCCACAATAACGGCTATTAAAATTAATAATCAATCTTTTGATTTATTATCCTCATCCAATTCTAAACTTGAACCGGAACTTGAGGTCAATCTATATGACAACATGAAGGTAACAAGTCTTAAAGTGAATGGCATCGTCACGGAATATTTAAGAGATAAAAATAAATTATACATTAATCCAGCAGTTGAGCTAAAAGATACTTTTAAAATTGAAATTATTTACTACGGAACTCCTAAAAGAAGCGGATTTGATGGATTTGTGTTTGGGAATGTAAATGGTCAATCACTTGTTTATAATATAAGTGAGCCGATTTACGCATCAACTTGGTTTCCTTGCGATGATGATCCTGCAGATAAAGCTTTGCTCGATATTGAAATTACAAACGATTCCCAATTTGTATCGGTATCAAATGGTAATCTTATTGATGTTGAAGCAAAAGGAGCTAAAAAAAACTATTATTATAAAACTGTTTATCCAATCTCAACATATCTTATCGCAGTTTACTCGGCGCCGTACAAATCTTATTTTGATGTGTACAAAGGACTTGACGGAAAAGATTCAATGAGAATAGAGTATTATGTTATGCCTGAGCATTTTTATGAAGCAAAAATCGATTTTGCTGAACATTTAGATATGATGAAAACACTTTCAGAACTTTTTGGTGAGTATCCTTTTATAAAAGAAAAATATGGTGTTGCAGAATTTCTTTGGAATTTTGGAGCGATGGAAAATCAAACTATAACCGGAATGGGATATGCATTTATAGGTGGTAATAATTTTTATAGAGATACTTACGTTCACGAACTTTCTCATCATTGGTGGGGAAACTCTGTTGGACCCAAAACTTGGAATGACATCTGGCTTAATGAAGGATTTGCAACATATTCAGAAGCTTTATATGCTGAAGCCAAAAACGGAAAGGACGCTTTAAAATCTAAGATGTTAAGCAAGTTTAGTGATAATTTTACTGGAACACTTTACGCTCCAAAAGATCTTTTTGGAGAAACAGTCTATGATAAAGGCGCCTGGGTGTTACATATGTTAAGATATGAAATAGGGGATAGTAATTTCTTTAATTCGCTCCATAAGTATTATGATCTCTATAAATATTCTAACGCTTCTGTAGAAGATTTTAAAACCGTTTGCGAAAATGTTTGTCAAAGAGATTTAGATAAATTTTTTGATCAATGGGTTTATACTGGAACCAATAACATTTTTTGCTCTTATAATTTTTCGTGCTTGGATCAAGAAAATCAAAAGGGGTGCGTTGTTGATATTATTCAACAACCGCAAGAATATAAAGAATTTAATTTCTCATTAGAAATTCAATTTCAGTTTAGCGATGGAACATCCACATTTGAAAAAGTTTTTATTAATAAAATCAAAAATGAGTTTGCATTTAATTTAGATAAAAAAGTTGAGACAATTTTACTTGATCCGGATTCTAAATTATTGGGAACATTTGAAAAATCTTATACTCGTTAATCTGGGAATATGTTTTATTTCTTTTTGCATATCAGTAAATTTAACTTAATTAAAAATTATACACTGTGAATAAGACTTATCTTTTTATCTCCGACATACATCTTGGTCTTCAATCCAAAGAAATTGAGGATAAAAAAGAAAGAATGCTTGTAAAGTTTTTAGAGTTTGCTAAAGAAAATAGTGATGAACTTTTTATTGCAGGTGATCTTTTTGATTATTGGTTTGAATATAAAAGAGTTTATCAAAAAGGAAATTACAGAACTTTAACAGCTTTGAAGAATCTAACTGAAGGTGGAATTAAAATCCATTACTTTATTGGTAATCACGATTTTTTTCACAAAGATTTTTTTGAAAAAGAAATTGGTGTTAATCTTTATCACGAAGGAAAAGAATTTATATTAAACGGTAAAAAGTTTTTTATAGGACACGGAGATGGACTTGTGATAAATGATATGGGCTATAATATTTTGAAAAAGATTTTGCGAAATAAATTTACACAATGGCTCTACGGATTAATCCACCCAAATTTGGGAATTGCAATAGCTAGCAGAACAAGTAAATCGAGTCGTGATTATACAACTAAAAAAGATTACGGTGAAGAAGATGGTTTGTTTGATGCTGCAAAATTAAAGATTGATGAAGGTAATGATTTCGTTTTGTTCGGGCATTTGCACAAAAGATGTTTTATTGATTATAATAAAGGAATGTACATTAATTTGGGCTCATGGATTGACAACCCTTGCTACGGAAAATTTACAGACAATTTTGAAATTATAGATTTGAATTAAAAAGAGTTTTTAGAATATGGCTAAATTAAAAAAGAAACAAAATAACAATAAAAAAACTAAATGGATTATTTGGGGATCAATACTATTTGTGTTTATAGCTTTAACGATTTACACAATAAGCGGTTTACCTTCACTTGAAGAGCTTGAAAATCCAAAACCTGTGCTGGCAAGCAGAGTTTTTTCTGCGGATGGTGAATTGATAGGACAATTTTACATTGAGAATAGAATTGAAACCGACATTGATAGTTTGCCTCCTTATGTTCTTAAAGCTTTAATTGCAACAGAGGATCGAAATTTTTACGATCATTGGGGTGTAGATATACCGCGTTTCTTTAAAGCAATGATAAAAAATCTATTTTCACTTTCTTTGCGTGAAGGTGCAAGCACAATAACTCAACAGCTTACTAAAAATCTCTACGCACTAAAAGAGGGAAGAGAAAATATATTAGATAAGGCTGTTAGAAAAGTCCGTGAATGGATTTCCGCTATCCAGATCGAAAAAACATTTACCAAAAAAGAAATTGCAGAATTATATCTTAATGTTTCCTACTTTGGAAGAAGCGCTTATGGAATTGAATCTGCTTCAAAAGTTTACTTTAATAAGCGCGCAAAAGACTTAACATTGCCCGAAGCTGCATTATTTGTTGCACTTTTAAAATCTTCAGTCAACTACGATCCGGTTGCAAGATATGAAACCTCCTTGCTTCGAAGAAATCAAGTTATGTACAATATGGTTGATACTGATATGCTTAGTGAAGAGGAGTACAACAGATTAAAACTGCAGCCAATCCAACTTGCCTCTGAAAGATTAAGTCATGTAAAATCTGAGGCGCCGCATTTTCTTGAGTATATCCGCCAGCAGATGACAACTCTTGCGGATAAATATGGATACGATCTTTATCGAGATGGATTGAATATTTACACATCGCTTGATATGAGGATGCAGCGGATTGCAAATCGATCTGCTAAAAAGCATATTGCGGAATATCAGATCTTATTTGATAAAAATTGGAATTGGGATAGAAATAAAAGCTTGCTAACCAATCTTGTTGATAGAGCAATTAAGGATGATCCACGATATAAAATAAAAATAACAAGTGATGCGAAAGCTAAAGTTTACAATAAACTTAAATTAGATTTGAGTTTTGTTGATTCCGTAAAAAAAATTGCCTCTAAAGTTGAAGTTGGATTTGTGGTACTTGATCCAAAAACAGGATTAATCAAAGCACTTGTTGGTGGTGAGAATCAGGATTTTGGTAGAGGACTAAACCATGTAACCGGAATTAGGAGACAACCAGGCTCCTCGTTTAAACCATTTGTTTATGCAACTGCAATTGAGAATGGATATTTTCCTGCAACAACTGTCTTAAATCAAACATTTAATTTTAATGGTTGGTCTCCCGGAAATTCCGGTAATGATTATAGTGGATATGAAACATTGCGTTGGGGGTTAGCAAATTCTGTAAACGTAATCGCTGGAAGATTAACCATCAGTGATATGGCACCACCATTTCAAGTTGTAAAATTTGCGCAGAGGATGGGAATAAAATCTCACATGGATGCTTATCCATCAATTGCACTTGGAACAGTTGAGGTTACACCGCTCGAAATGGTTTCTGCAATGGGAACATTTGTTAATTCTGGCGTTCACATTGATCCTATTTCAATATTGAAAATTGAAGACAGAAATGGTATAGTACTTGATGAATTTGTACCGGAATCTGTACAGGCAATTTCTCCGCAAACATCTTCGATCATTGTGGATATGATGACAGATGTTATTAATTATGGAACAGGTGCCGGAGTAAGAAGATATTTCCAATATCCTGCAGCGGGAAAAACTGGGACAACACAAAAGTTTTCGGATGCATGGTTTGTTGGTGTTACTCCAGATTTAGTAGCCGGTGCTTGGGTTGGATTTGATGATCATAGAGTTAAGTTTACAAATTGGTACGGGCAGGGTGGTAGAGCTGCTTTGCCAATCTGGGCGATGTTTATGGAGGGTGCATATAAAGAATTAAAACTTCCATTAAAATATTTTACGCTATCTGATGGTGTAGAAATGGCAACATTCTGTAGAGAAAGTATGAATCTTGGTGATACGAAATTAGCAACGGATGCATGCCCCGAAACTTACACTGATTTAGTTGATGCAAACAAAATGCCCGGTTATTGTGAAATTCACACAGGCAGTGGTGGAAGGATAATCCATGAAAACAAACAAGGGGATAGCCAATGGTAACTTTTAAGTACAATGTCTAATTTACAATTGGATGTTATTTTGCAGGTTAATTGATAAACGAGATTTTAAATTTAAATGTTTTTTGTTTGCCCGAATGGCGGAATTGGTAGACGCGCTAGGTTCAGGGTCTAGTGGATGTACTTCCGTGGGGGTTCGAGTCCCCCTTCGGGCACAAAATAGTTTTTGGCCTTAAAAATCGTTTTCAAATTTTAATTTGCATCTTGCAAATACATTTTATTATACACTAGAGTTTTAAATAATTTAAAATAAAAAACCTCTCTGTTAAGAGAGGTTCACTAACCAATGAAGAACATTTTCCCAATTTTGCCTTTCATTGCTTTAAACTAATATTGGTGCTCCGTTTCCTAAGTAATAATTTTTATCGCCTCTAACTTCATAACTTCTTATGGCTTCATCCATTGAATCATAAAGATTAAAGACATTCAAGGTTCCCGCTTTTTCCATTAAAGTTTTTACAACTTCCGCAGGTTTAATCAATCTTATATCGCCACCAATTTTTGCGCTTGATTTTAATGATAAAACAAGTACGCCTAAAAATGTTGAATCAATGAATTCACATTGACTTAAATCTACAATGACTTTCTTTTGATTATCCATAATTAAATCATCAAGATTTTTTTTTAGTTGACTTGCTTCTTTATAAGTAGCACGACTTAGATTAACAACCTCAATCACTAAATCGTTTACATGAAGCATTTTAAAATCTTCAGTTATCGCCCTCATAATCTACTCTCCATTCTCTTTACCATACTTTTGACCCATGTTATTTGAAATAGTTTAAACATGCATCGTGCCATATAAGACAAGATTTGTTCCATAGTTTTTTATTCCTTTTTTGTTAAATTTTACACTGTAATAAAAATGTTTGCCTCATTATGATATTTAATAGCAAACATTATTTTCATTTTGAAATTGAACAATTGTTGAATATTAACCAACATTTAACCCTATGACTGACTTCAAAATATTAGAAAAAAGAATATCGACCTTGACTAAAAATCATTATGAAAATTTTCCGGTTGCCTCTTTCTTAATTCCAAAATATTATCGTAAAGATGTTGCAATAGTTTACTGGTTTGCAAGAACTGCTGATGACTTAGCAGATGAAGGAAATGTTGATTCCGAAAAAAGGTTAACTGAGTTAAACAATTTTGAAAATGAATTTACAAAATCATTAAAAGGTGAGACTGAAAATCTTAATTTTAATTTACTTGCAAAAACTATTACTGAGAAAAAATTATCAATAAAACACTTTTATGATTTACTTTCCGCCTTTAAGCAAGATGCAGCTAAAAAAGAATATGATAATTTTGATGAAGTTTTAGATTACTGCAAAAGATCTGCAAACCCTGTTGGAAGAATTTTACTTGAACTATTTAAGATTTATGATGAAGATGCGATAATAAGTTCAGATAAGATTTGTACTGCATTACAGCTTACAAATTTTTATCAGGATACTAAAATTGATTTGGAAAAAGACAGGAATTATTATCCGCAAGATGAGTTGAAAACGTTTAATGTTACTAAAAATATGTTTGAGTTAAAGCAAAATAATCATAATATTAAAGCGTTAGTTAAACATAATGTTGAAAGAACTCAGGTCCTTTTTGATGAAGGAAAATATCTGCTAAAATATTTAAATGGCAGATTTAAACTTGAAATAAAATGGACGATTGCAGGCGGCGAAAAAATTTTAGAAAAGATTAGAAAAAATGATTATGATGTTTTTTCACAACGACAGAAACTAACTAAAGTAGATTTTTTGTCACTGTTAATTAAAAATATTTTTTGATGTCAGAATCAGCAAAAGAAATATCTAAAAAAAGTAAAAGCAGTTTTTACTATGCGTTCAATCTTCTACCGGAAGACAAACGCGATGCTATGAATACTGTTTACGCATTTTGTCGCAAGACTGATGACATTGTTGACGAAAATTCTGATTCTACAGATTTGAAATATGAAAAACTTAGAAAATGGCGAATCGAATTTGAAAAGAGTTTTTCTGGACATTCTGAATTTACTTTGCTAAATAAACTTGGAACAACAATTTCAAAGTTTAATATTCCACTGGATCCGTTTTTTGAGCTTATTAAAGGGATGGAAATGGATTTGCAAAAAGATCGTTACAGATCTTTTGAAGACTTGCAGCTCTATTGCTACCGTGTTGCTTCTACAGTTGGGTTAATGTGCATCGAGATATTTGGCTACAAGCATCCATCAACAAAACAGTTTGCCGTTGATCTTGGGATCGCTTTGCAGATGACAAACATTTTACGTGATATTGGTAAAGATGCAAAGAATGGTAGAATTTATTTACCACAGGAAGATCTAATTAAATTTAATTACAGCGAGCAAGAGATTTTATCACTCGTGTACAATGCTAATTTTAAAGACTTGATGATTTATGAATCCAGGCAGAGCAAAACAATATTTTAATTCAGCCACCGCACACCTCGATCTTGATGATAAAAAAACAATGTTCGCTGCGCGAGCAATGCAGCATATCTATTATAAAATGTTAGAAAATATTATTGCTGCCGACTATGATGTTTATAACAATGAAATAAAAGTCTCAAAGTTTGAAAAAGTTGGAATTGCCTTGGGAGTTTGGGCAAAGTATAATTTAGTTTATTAATGAAACGGTGCTTAATTATCGGTGGTGGAATAGCTGGCTTAACTGCTGCATCTATCTTATCGCAAAAAAACATTTCAGTTACAATTATCGAATCATCCCCAAAATTAGGCGGCAGAACCTATTCTTTTTTTGATAAAGAAACTAATTCCATAATTGATAACGGACAGCATATTTTGATGGGCTGTTACAAAGAAACTATTTCATTTCTTAAACTAATTGGTGCGGAAAATAATTTTGAATATCAAAAAAATCTTTTTTTAACATTTATTGATAGAAATAAAAAACTATTTTTTTTAGATGCCTCCAGAACATTTTATCCGTTCAATTTGTTGTTTGCAATAATGAATTATAATGTTTTTACTTTTTCGGATAAAATTTCCTTCATCTCCTTTTTGATAAAACTGCCATTTTTAATTAAAAAATCTTTAAAAAGAATAAATATTAACGAATGGTTGTTTAAGGAACATCAAAATAAAAACATCACTAAAAATTTTTGGGAGATACTTTGTGTTGCAGCTTTAAACTCTAGTTTAGAAAAGGCCTCCGCATTAGTTTTTTATGAGGTGCTGATGCAAATATTTTTTAAAGGGAATTTTGCTTCAACCATAATTCTACCAAAGTTTGGATTGAGTGAAAGTATAATCAACCCTGCCGAATATTTTATCAAAAAGAATAATGGGCAAATTATTTTATCAGAAACTGTAAAACAAATTTTGGTAGAAAATCAAAAAGTTGTGGAAGTTAAAACAGATAATAATGTTTATTATGAATTTGATTGTATAATTTCTGCAATTCCATTTTATGCATTTGATAAGCTTATTTCTAAAGATACTATAGAGATGGATATCAAACTTGAGTATTCCACAATTCTAAACATCCACATTTGGTTAAATGATATAAAACTTCAAGATAAATTTTGTGGATTGTTAGATTCACCTTTACATTGGATATTTGTTAAAGAAAATCACATTAATATTGTAATAAGCAATGCTGATTATCTTTCTGAAAAAAGTAAACAAGAAATTTTTGATTTTGTGATTAATGAACTTTTTCAATACACATCTATCGGTAAAGGTGATATTACAAATTATAAAATCATAAAAGAAAAACGTGCTACATTTGTTCCTGATGTTAATACTTTAAACAAAAGACCCGATAGTCGAACCAAAATTAAAAATTTATTTTTAGCGGGAGATTGGACCAATACAGGTTTGCCATCAACTATTGAAAGTGCGGTTAAAAGCGGGAAGGTTGCCGCTGAACTAATATTAAATGAAAACTAATATCACAAAAGAATAAAAGAGCTATGAACGAAAAAGCAAGATATTATATCCGAAAACTTGAACTTAAAAAACATCCTGAAGGCGGGTACTATCGAGAGGTTTATCGTGCGGGGGAAATGTTCTCAATCGATCCACCCAAAAAACATCTTAAAAGGAATGCTTCAACTTCAATTTATTTTATGCTTGAAGGTACACAAAAATCTAAATTCCACAGATTAAAATCTGATGAGCTCTGGCATTTTTATGATGGAACTTCAGTTAAAATTTATGTGATTGATGAGAAAGGATACCTCTCCGAGAGTATACTTGGCAAAGCAACAGAACAGGGCGAAGTATTTCAGACAGTAATCAAAAAAAATAATTGGTTCGCTGCAGAAGTATTGAATAAAAGATCCTTTTCATTAATTGGCTGCACCGTTTCACCGGGATTTGATTTTTCTGATTTTGAATTAGCTGATAGGGAATATCTGCTAGAAAGTTTTCCCAATCATAAAAAATTGATTTTAGAATTTACTAAATCGTAAAAGAGCAGTGTTTTAGTTGCGAAAAAAAAATACCTTCATTTATGTTAGGTATTTGAATAACTTGAGTTCATTAAATTAGATATTGTTTATTTTTAATTGAATTTATAACTGTTTTTATCTAATTTTTGCATCGAATTTTGAAATTTATTTAGGAGCTTTATCGATTATACTCTACGGATTTATTTTGTTTCACTTTACTAGGAATACTGCATTAAACACAAAATAAAAAAGATCATTGTTGAAGCCGCCAAATTATTTGTGGTTTCTTTGGTGATGTTTTACGCAGGTATAAATCTCGGATTTGGCTCCGAGTATAAATCTCAGGTAAACGAAGTTATGCTTCAAGCTGCCTGTTTTGATTTAATTTCCGATCTACGGAATTTAAATCTGCATAATCAATACAATACCGGATTGATTAAACCCGAACCTGAAACTAAAGAATTAAATGATGTATTAATCATCGATAATTCCTCTTCACCTGATTCTCCATTCGTTGCAATTGATGATTCAATTTTCTCATTAAGTGATTCATTGGGTTTAAGCGGATTACTTGATTCAACAAGTATTTTAGCAACTGGAAAAGACTCATCAAAAAATAAAGTAAAAATTAATCAGGATTCGTTGCGGTTAGTACAAATGGCATTGGATTCCACTGCCCGGTTACAGTACTTCCGATATCAACGTGAGGATTTACCATACACCACGTTACAGCAGAAGAAGAAATCTAAGTTTTTTATTGAACCTTCTGCTACTTATAAGACAAGAACAATTACAATTGATTCCACAGGTAAGTTTGTTGAGATTAAAGAAATAATTGCTGGCAAGCCAAGTAAAATAATTTTAAAAGTCCCAATAGAAGAGTATATAGAAACTCGTTTGCAAGTTGAGGAAAGGAAAAAATGGGAGGCACTTGGATATGCTTATGAGTTAAAAAATTCTCAACTTGGTCTTGGCGATTTAATTAAGAATTTTACAGACTTTGAAATTCCATTACCGAGCGTTGGTGTGTTAAGTATTTTTGGTGCACCAAAAATTAGCTTAAAAATTGGCGGTTCGGTGCAAATTCACGGTGCATGGAGGAGCGAAACAACAGAAGGAGTTACTGCCTCCAGATTGGGTAATACAAGGAATGAACCTGATTTTAAACAACAAGTACAGATTAATGTTAACGGAACAATTGGGGATAAACTTAACATAGTTGCCGATTGGAACACAGAACGAACCTTTGAATATGAAAACCAGCTTAAGATAAAGTACACCGGATATGAAGATGAAATAATACAGAGCATCGAAGCTGGAAACGTATCACTTCAAACTTCTCCATTAGTTGGTGGAAGTGAAGCTTTGTTTGGAATTAAAGCTCAAATGAAAATGGGTCCGTTTTCATTAACCACTATTGCCAGCCAGAAAAAAGGCGAAACAAAAGAAGTTCAGGTCTCAGGTGGATCTTCAGAAGTCCCGTTTCAAAAAAGAGCATATGAGTATTCTACAAACCATTATTTTATTGATACAGTTTACGCTTCTAAAACAAGTAAAGTATTTTATAATTATTATGGAAATCCTACACCTCAAGTTAACTCAAGTTTACTAGTAACAGATATACAAGTATGGAAATCAGTAATTCAGTATACGCTTGATAATTCTAAGGAGAGATTTGCAAACGCATATATAAATTTGGATCCTAATAGTGTTGGACAGCTACTATATCCGGATAATTTACGTTCCGATACCGTTAGTACTGTAGGAGGTCAAATTTATTCCGGAAGATTTACGCTGTTGACCCCGGATGTTGATTATATTCTCCATGCTGAAACTGGATTTATTACTTTCAAAACGGCAATTAACGATAAAGACGCTATCGCCATTGCATATCGGCAAGAGCAGGGTGTGGGCAGTTCGAATGATGATTTTTTCTATGGAGAATTCTTAGCTGCTGGAGATACTAACACAACCAGGCGATTGGTTCTTAAATTGGTTAAACCTGAAAATCTTCAACCTGGTGGGGACTTTACAACTGCCTGGAGTTTAATGCTTAAAAATATTTACGCCTTGGGTCCACGAAATATCAAGCAGGAAGGTTTTGAATTTGATATAAAGAGAGAGATCGAAGGCCAGGAACCGACTAGTGAGATCGGAACAACAAGACTATTAAAAGCTTTTGGCTTAGATCTTCTAAACTCCAGTTCGCAGGCTCAATCAGATAATATCTTCGACTATAGACCAGGAATAACTATTATACCGGAGACTGGAGAAGTGGTTTTTCCTAATCTTGAACCATTTAGCGATGATCTTCCGGCAGATTTAGCTTACGATACTTATAATTTTGATGAAGTGTACGATACAACTAAAAATTTTGCTGGTCAGAAAAAGATAAAAGATAAATGGATTCTTGTTGGAAAAAGTAAAGGTAGTTCCTCATCAATCTATCAACTTGGATTTAATGTTGTAGAAAATTCTGTAAAAGTTTTGTTAAATGGACGTGAACTTAGCGCAGGAAGTGATTACATAGTTGACTATAATATCGGTCAATTAACTATTAGAAATGATGCAGCACTAGTACCAGGCGCTGATTTAAAAATTACTTATGAACAGAATGACCTATTTCAACTAGCATCTAAAACTCTTTTGGGTGCAAGAGGTATTTATGAATTTTCTAAAAAAACTAAACTTGGTTTTTCAATCTTAAATCTTAATCAACAAACACTAAGTGATAAAGTAAGGATTGGTGAAGAACCATTAAGCAACAGCATTTATGGGTTAGATTTTTCAACTAGTGCAGATTTACCATTTGTTACAAAATTATTGGATAATGTTTTCTCAACAAGAGAAATGTCAAGTTTTAATTTATCAGCTGAATATGCATATATCGACCCTGACCCTAACACCAAGAAAAGCACAATTCTCTCTGATGGTGGAAAAAGTATTGCTTATATAGATGATTTTGAAGGTGCAAAAAAGACTATACCGATTGGGATCTCTTACACTTCCTGGAAAGATATTAGTCCTCCTGATTCCCTCTATTTATTGTATGAATTGAACAAAGACGAAAAAATGCATTACAAGGGTAAATCTTTCTGGTTTACAGAAACCCCTGCCCAAGTAACGGTTGAAGATATTTATTTCGATAAAAAGCAAGTTGCAAGAGCAGATCAGCAAATAACGGTGATGGATTATGTTTTTCTTCCAGATACTCCAGGTACTTATAATTATCTCCCTACTCTCCAAGAGAGAAATAAGAACTGGGGTGGTATACAAAAAATACTCTCGTCAACTGCCAGCAATTTGATTGAAGAAAATATCGATTATGTTGAATTCTGGGCACAAATAATTGATGCTCCCTCTAATGCAAAATTATATATTGATATAGGAAAAGTGAGTGAAGATGTTATACCCAATAATAAACTAGATACTGAAGATAAAGATCGTAATGATGCCATAGACTCAGATGGTAATGAAGATACAGGTCTTGATGGGATTCTGGATGATGTAGAGCGCAGTGAAAATGGCAGTACGAAGTCTGATCCAAGTGGCGATAATTTCTTTTTCCAACGAAGTAATCCACAAAATCTCTTTGATTATTTCAGTATTAACGGAACTCAAGGCAACGCCATTCTAACAGATGTAGGAAGGTTACCTGATACTGAAGATTTAAACCGAAATGGAAATCTTGATAAATATGATAGTTATTTTAGATATGAAGTAGCTCTCGATACGAACTTTTCAACTAATGAATTTTTAGCTGATGGTGGATTTAATCCTAGACTAACCAATAAATGGTATTTATTTAGAGTCCCATTAAAAGATTATGCAACCACTGTAGGATCCCCTAGTTTTTCCGATGTTGAAACTATCAGATTATTTATTCAGGGTGTTGATAGTATGGTTCATTTCAGAATCACTGAATTCAATCTTGTTGGAAATCAATGGCAAAAAAATCTGCCGGATTCAATAGCTCGCACCGATACAATTCTTTCGGTTTCCGTTGCCAGCCTTGAAGAAAACAGCGATTATTCAAGTCCTCCGGGAGTATTTCAGGAGAGGGACAGAACAAGACCGGATGAGAATATCTTAAGAAATGAACAATCGCTTTCTTTAATCCTGAATGGACTAGAAGACGGCGATAAGAGAGAAGCGGTTAAATATCTTTATAGACCATTGGATGTTTTTAATTATAAGCAAATGAAATTGTTCATACATGGAGATCAGGATAATAGACCAGGAAGAATTTCTTATGCGGATACTTCAGGCGGAGTATTTCAGCACTCTTCAGAAGTATATTTTAGATTTGGTGGCGACACAAACAATTACTATGAATACCGTCAGCCTGTTTTTCCTGGTTGGAATGAAGTTACATTTAACTTTGATGAATTAACTGCTTTAAAACAAGCCAGAGGGGACAATGATACTTCAGCATATTTTCAGGCTGTGGTTGGTGCACCGACAGGACATTTTTACGTTATAAAAGGTAATCCAACGTTAACAACTGTTAAATTTTTATCTGTTGGTATTGTAAATCTGGATAATGGTTTTAATACTGGTCCACTTTCCGGCGAAGTATGGGTAAATGAACTACGCGTTGTTGGAGCAGATGATTCTCCAGGCTGGGCTTATAGTTTATCCACATCATTGAAGCTAGCGGATTTTGCAACAGTTTCATTCAATCTGAGCGAGAAGAATCCGTATTTCCATAGACTTTCTGATAGATTTGGCAGCAGAGTTGAGCAGCGTAACTGGTCAGTTTCGACAGATGTAAATCTTTTAAAAATTTTGCCGGTTAATCTTCCGGAAAGTAATTTAAGATTAAACTATTCACATACTGAAAGCATAGGTAAACCACTTTATTTACCCGGCAGCGATGTTAGAGTTGATAATGCTGTCGAAAATCAACAAGCATTATACGATAGTAATAAAACAGTAAAATCTCCGGAACAATTAAGAGAAGAAACTGAAACAGAAAGTATTTCTGATTCATGGTCTGCATCAAATATTAAATTAAAAATTCCTACAAAGTTTTGGTTAATTCGTGATACGTTTAATGCAATAACAATGGGCTTTAATTATAATAAAGCTTTTAGCCGTGGTCCAACAGTGCTTTCAAATAGAAGTTGGGTTTGGAACGCAAATTTAAATTATGGTTTGTCTTTAAGTCCGGAGTATTACTTTAACCCGATAGATATTCCGGTAATTGGTGTACTGTTTGCACTGTTAAAAGATTACAGCGGAACAAAAGTTTATTTTACTCCGCAGAATTTTTCTTTAGCATTAACCGCCAAAAGAAATTCTTCAACAAATATTACACGTGAAAGAAAAAATTCACCGTCGAGTCAGGTTTCTTCCAGAGATTTTACAACTTCGCGTGGGTTTAATTTTGCATGGAAACTTACTGAAGGTGGATTTCTAAATCTTACAACAAGTTATGCGTTGAATATAAGTTCATCGCTTGCGTACTTAGAAACTTATAATGATTCGGCTGCAACACCACGTCTTGAAAGTGAAATATGGAGTGAGATTTTTAATGGGGCCTTTTTCGGAAGAGATAATCGTTACCAGCAAAATTTTGATATCCGTACTGCACCAAAACTTCCATCTCTGTTTGATATAAACAAATACTTTACATTAACAGCGTCTTATGGTGCAAGCTATCAATGGACGAATGATTTTCGTCAGGAGATAGTCGGCAGGAGTGCTGGATTCAGCAATAAATCCACAGTCGGATTAACAATGAGATGGAAATCTTTGTTTGATCCATTATTTAAAGATGATGTTAATAAAGACAATCAGCAAAAAAATAATTTTATTGGTAATAAAGGAGTTTTATTAAATAAGGAACCGAAGGAAACAGAATATGATTCTCTAGGAAATGTTATTTCTGTGGTAGATTCTGTAGCTTTGATGGATTCTCTCTTAATCCTAGAAAATAAACCTTCAATGGTATCAAGGGCGGTAAGTTTTCTTGTTGCAGCAGCAAAATATGTTTTTCTAGATTATGAAATGATTTCATTCAATTTTAGTAATGATAATACGCTTTCCAAATCAGGATTAAAAGCTCAGGGGACAGGTTTCCGTAATTTTTGGGGAATATTTTATGACGATGATGCCGGACCGACGCGTGGGTTTATGCTTGGTTTAAGCAGCGACGCAGGACCCCGAGTAGGTTCTGCAGGAACGAATCTTAGTGATGTTTATTCTCAAAAGAATAATATTGATTTTAAAACTTCAAGACCATTGTGGGAAGGTGCAAAGATTGATATTAGCTGGAAAACAGGTTGGTCTGTAAATAAAAACTCAACTATAAATGTTGAAGATGATGGATCAGTTTTTGTAACTAATGTAAATTCAACTGGTACATTAAATAGATCCTTTTTAACAATACCACCGGTGTTGTTTTTATCAGCATTTAAGAGTGGCATAAAACAAGTTGCGGAACTTTATAATCCTCAAGATCCAAATTCAAACTTATCTAAAGCATTTGTTAAAGGATTTGAAAGCCTTCCAATATTTGCAAACTTTGGATTCTTAGAAGATTACGCAAACTATATTCCTCGTCCCAACTGGCGCATTACATGGGATGGTCTTGAAAAATTACCATTCTTAAGATCTTTGGCAGATAGAATTTCATTAGATCATTCATATTCATCTTCATACACAGAAGGCTGGAAGTTAAGCCGTGAAGGAAATGAAGAAGTTCAGGTTCAAAAAATAGAATATGGATTTGCTCCGTTACTAGGATTAAATCTTACATTTGGTCAGCTCTGGGGAGGTAATTTTACAGGTAACCTAAAATATTCAACAAGAACTTCATTTGATCTTGGAATAACAACGAGTAATATCACAGAAAATTTTTCTAAAGATATCGGGTTTACTTTGCAGTTCTCAAAATCAGGATTTGAATTACCATTGTTTGGAGTAGCGCTTAAAAATGATATTGAATTTAGTTTGGCTTACACAAGTTCAAGAAGTGCCGCGGTAAGATATGAGATGTCAAAAATTCCGTTTAACGAAGAAGGTATTCCACAGGATGGAACTACAAGAGTTACAATAGAGCCGCGAATTAAATATACTATAAGCGCAAAGGTCACTTTGTCTGTATTTTACAAGCGATCAACGGTAGAGCCTGAAGGTGCATCAAGAATTCCGCCAACTACTTCAAATGAGGCAGGATTAGACGTTAGTATCTCAATCAACTAAATGAAAAAGTTTGAGAATATTATTGATATGGATAGGTGAATTAATATAAAGGTTGTGCAAAATTGGATAGAAAAAAAATTCTTTGGGTAGATGACGAAATAGAACTTTTAAGATCTCATATTATTTTTCTTTCCGAAAAAGGATATGAGGTTGATACTGTTACGAATGGTGAAGATGCAATTTCATCAGTTAAAGAAAATTTATATGATTTGATTTTTCTTGATGAGATGATGGCAGGAATGGGCGGACTTGAAACACTTGCCCAAATAAAAAATATCCGTAGTTCAATTCCGGTTGTAATGATTACAAAATCAGAAGAAGAAACTTTGATGAACGAGGCAATCGGGGGAAAAATTTCTGATTATTTAACAAAGCCGGTTAACCCAAGCCAGGTTTTACTTGTCTGCAAAAAAATTCTGGAAGGTAAAAAAATATCCGGGCAATATGCTGCCAAAGATTATTTGCAGGATTTTAATCAAATTACACAAGCATTAAGTTCTAATCTTGATTTTACGGAATGGATTCATATTTACCAAAAATTGGTTAATTGGTCTATAGAACTTGATCAGCATCGAGAGATTGGTTTAGAGCAGTCGCTTAACGAGCAATTTAAAGAGGCGAACAAAGAGTTCTCAAAATTTGTTGAAAGAAATTATAGACCATGGCTTGATGAAAATAAAAGTTCAGACGTTCCGAATCTTACACCTCAGATAACAGAAAAATATGTTTTGAATCATTTGCGTGATGAAGGTAAATCAGTTTTTTATTTTGTATTAGATTGTCTTCGCCTAGATCAATGGTTAGTGATGGAAAAACATCTTACCGATTTATTTAAAATTGAAAAGGATTATTATTATTCAATCCTTCCAACTGCAACACCGTATGCAAGAAACGCATTGTTTGCTGGATTATATCCTTCCGAAATTGAAAAACATTATCCAAATTTATGGATATCTGGTAACGATGATGAAAGCAGCATGAATAAATATGAAAAAGAGTTATTGCAGCTTTTACTTGATCGGAAAAGAATTAAACTTCGTAATGATCTAAAGTATATAAAAATTATTGATCCTGAAGTTGGTAGAAATTTTGAACAGAATATTCACTCATATCAAAATACTCATCTTACCGCAGTTGTTGTTAATTTTTTAGATATGATTGCTCATGGAAGATCTGACTCGGATATCCTAAAAGAAATTGCTCCTGATGAATCCGCTTACAGATCTCTAACTAATAGCTGGTTTAGTCATTCCTCACTGCTTAATATTTTTACAACACTTTCTAAAATGAAGAATGTAAAAATTGTTATAACGACTGATCACGGCAGCATAAGATCGTTACGAGGAGCTAAAGTACTAGGGGATAGAGAAGCTTCAACAAATTTAAGATTTAAGTATGGCAGAAATCTTAAAGTTGATGAAAAACATGCAATTTTTGTGAGGAACGCAAGCGATTATAAACTTCCAAAGCGCGGTGTAACCATTAATTATATAATCGCCAAAGAAGATTATTATTTTGTTTATCCAACGGATTATCACAAGTTTTTAACTCATTATAAAGATACTTTTCAACATGGTGGAATTTCGATGGAAGAAATGATTTTACCAATCATTACTATGGAACCAAAATAACCATGCAGTTTCCTTATTCGCTAAAAAGTATTTCCGAAGATGATACAATCTTAATAGCAGATGAGTTTGGCAAATTGTTAAAACCGGGAATGGTAGTAATACTAAATGGTGATCTAGGAGCAGGCAAAACTTTTTTTATCAAACAAGTTTTGAAAAAGTTTGGTGTTACAAATAGCAATAGTCCTACATTTGCAATTGTAAATGAGTATTTCGGTAAAGAAACATTTTATCATTTTGATTTTTACAGAATTAATAAAGAAGCTGAATTACTTGATATTGGAATTGAAGATTATTTTAGCAATGAACAATCCATTATTTTTATTGAGTGGGGAAATTTATTTCCACAAGTTATTCCAAGAAAACGAATAGAAATTAGCATCAGTTTTGAAAATGATACTCAACGAGAATTTTATTTTATGGAATATGAATAATATCTTTCCTTTATTAGCAATTGAAACCTCAGACAGTGTTTGCGGTGTGTGTGTTTATTTTAATGATGAAAAATATTTCTCAACAAAACTCGTTTTAAAACACTCACATGCCGAAAAACTTTTTGAACTAATTAATTCAGTTCTGAAAATGGCATCTATCAATCAATCCGATCTTAAAACTATTGCCGTCTCAAGTGGACCAGGATCTTTTACCGGACTACGGATTGGAATGTCTTCTGCTAAGGGAATCGCTCAATCGATTTCAATTCCAATTATACCTGTTCCAACATTTGAAGCTTTAGCCTATCAAATTTCAAGAATATTACCTGAAAAATCTTCTTTTATTATAGCAAATAAAGTTGGTAGGGATGAATTATATTTTGCAAAGTTTCAAATTAAGGGTAATAATTATATATTTATGGAAGAGTTAAAAATTGTACCTCGTTCAGAGTTTGATTTGCTTATTAACGATATTCCTGTTTTTGGGAATGCTACTAGTGTTCACTCTGAAAATAGTCATTTACTCAAGAATCTTTCTTCACCTGATCCGGAATTTGTTGCCAGATGGGCTGCTAATTTTGGAGTGGATAAAAAGATTACAGATTTTGATTTTCTCGAACCAAATTATATGAAAGAATTTATTGTTAAGGAGAAAAAACATGATTAGATATTTTTTTGTGATTTTTATAGTTAGCGCGATCGCAATCATGCCCCAAATGATTGCCCCAAAAGTTAGCGTTCAGCAGCTTAGTCATGATTTTGGAGATATCAGTGAGAATGAAGTTGTTAAGCATACTTATGTTATTTCAAATAACGGTGGTGATTTACTTAAGATCTCAGATGTCAGAGCATCATGTGGTTGCACCGCAGCAAAACCGGATAAAAGTGAACTTAAACCAGGTGAATCAACAAATCTCATTGTCTCGTTTAATTCCAAGGGAAGAAAAGGACCACAAAGTAAAACAGTCACTGTTGTAACAAATGATCCTGAAACACCTAGTATTACATTATCTTTTAAATGTAATATTGTGGTTAGCAAAACCGTTGAAAATAAATATGGAGCAATTATTTATTTGCCTGAAACTCAACATGATTTTGGAAAAGTTCCTGAAGGAAAGAAAGTTGAGTACACTTTTAGTTTTGAAAACAAAGGAACTGAATCACTTACTATAAAAGATGTAAAAACATCTTGTGGTTGTACTGCGGCTGTAGTTAGTAACAGCAGCATTAAGCCTGGTGAATTTGGATCAATTAAAGTTGATTTTGATACAAAGAACCGTTCAGGTAGAAATAGTAAATCGATTACAATTGTTTCTAATGACACCAAAGAGCCAAACAAAGTAATAACCATTTATGCAGATGTGCAGAAAAATTAATTATGCCTTGGTTTAAAAGATCGAAACAAAATATTGCTGATACTACTCAGCAAAAAGAATTGCCAGCAGGCTTGTGGGATAAATGTCCTTCGTGCGGAGAAATAATTCACAAAAAACAACTTGAGATAAATCTTTGGACATGTTTGAAGTGTGATCATCACTTTAGAATTTCTAGTTTAGAATATGTTTCATTTCTTTTTGATAAAAATTCATTTAAGGAAATGGATAAAAAAATGCGCTCTGCGGATCCACTTGAATTTACGGATACTAAAAAATATGCAGATCGTATTTCATCCACTATAAAAAAGTTAGATCTTAATGATGCAGTAAGAACGGGAACCGGAAAAATTGATGATAGGGAAGTTGCTTTTGCCTGTATGGATTTTCAATTTATCGGCGGCTCGATGGGTTCGGTAGTTGGTGAAAAGATTGCAAGAGCTGCAGACAAAGCTTACAAAAGTAAAATCCCGTTAATTGTTATTTCATCAAGCGGCGGTGCAAGAATGATGGAAGGTGCATATTCGCTTATGCAAATGGCAAAAACCAGTGCACGTTTAGCAAAATTGGCAGAAGCAAAAATACCGTACATTTCAATTCTAACCGATCCTACAACCGGTGGTACAACAGCCAGTTACGCAATGTTAGGTGATATTAATATTGCCGAACCAAAAGCACTAATTGGATTTGCAGGACCACGTGTAATTAAACAGACTATCGGGAAAGATTTGCCGGAAGGTTTCCAGAGATCTGAGTTTTTGGTAGAACATGGTTTTGTGGATTTTATATCCCACAGAAAAGAACTTAGAAATAATTTAATTAGAGTATTGGAATTGTTAGTCTGAAAAAATTAACCCAGACTAACATCTCCATAATGAATTTTTTCAATTCCATCCCTGGTTTTCAGAAGTAAATAACCTTCTTCATCAATGTCGTAAAATATTCCAAACTTTTCTACATCATTCTCAACGATAGATATTTTTTCACCAATCATTTTACACTTTTCTTTCCAATCGTGAATAACTTCTATTTTATTCTTCTTTAGTTTGTCTAAAAGCATTTCAAAATTATTTAATATTTCTGCCAGAAGTCTTTCTCGATCAACACTTCGTCCAAGTTCGATTCGGATTGAAGTAGGAGGATAATTAAACGTTCCTTGAAACGATATTTGATTTACATTTATTCCAAGACCTATTACAAATCGTTCAATTTTATTACCTTGAGAAGAAGACTCAATCAATATACCGGATGTTTTTTTGCCGTCTATCAAAACATCGTTCGGCCATTTGAGTTCAGTTTTTAATTGAAATAAATTTTCAATCGATGTGGCAATCGAAAGTGAAGCAGCAAAATTTATAAGACTGGAATTATTTGCTAAAAATTTATCTTTAGTTAATAGAATGGAAAAAGTAAGATTTGAATCTGGGGCGCTGTACCAAACACGGTCTTTTCTTCCTTTTCCACTAGTTTGTTTTTCGGCAAGCACAACCGTTCCGTTTTGATTATATCCGCTTTGTTTATCCATTAAAAATGTGTTTGTGGAGGATAGCTCTTCTGCATAGACAAAAGTTCTTCCGATAAATTCTGTATTAAGTTTTATGTCAAAGTTTTCTATATTGAACAAAGTAGCTCCAATTGATGATTTCAAAAATACGTTATTTTAATCAAAATGTCAGTCAAACCGCCGATATGCCTTCGATTAGCGACATAATGGCAGGCAATTAAATACTTCCAATTCTCAATAATTTAAGTGATTGCTATAAACCTTTTATTTATAATGTTTTACAAAATTGTAACAACTTGGCACTATGCTTGTTTGTGTATAATGCAAGCTAAACAAAAAATCAAAACTGAATAAAAAAAATTAAGGAGTATATATAATGGGTAAGATAATAGGAATAGATCTGGGAACAACAAACTCTTGCGTTGCGGTTATGGAAGGTAACGATCCTGTTGTAATTCCAAATTCCGAAGGCGGCAGAACTACACCATCCGTTGTTGCTTTTGCAAAGTCTGGTGAAAGATTGGTTGGTCAACCAGCTAAAAGACAGGCAATTACTAATCCAAAGCATACGATATTTTCTATAAAGAGATTTATGGGAAGAGTTATTAGTGAAGTAAGTAAAGAAAAAACTGAAATCCCTTACGAAGTAGTTGCTGGTGATAACAACAGCGCGCGAGTTCAAATTGGAGACAGAATGTATTCTCCACCTGAAATCAGTGCGATGGTTTTACAGAAAATGAAAAAAACTGCTGAAGATTATCTAGGGCAAGAAGTAACTGAAGCTGTAATTACAGTTCCTGCTTATTTTAATGATGCTCAGAGACAGGCAACAAAAGATGCCGGTGAAATTGCCGGATTAGTTGTAAGAAGAATAATCAATGAACCTACAGCAGCGGCTTTAGCTTATGGGCTTGATAAAAAAACAAGTGATCACACAGTAGCTGTATATGATCTTGGCGGCGGGACATTTGATGTTTCAATATTAGCACTTGGTGATGGTGTGTTTGAAGTAAAATCAACCAATGGTGATACCCACTTAGGCGGGGATGATTTTGATCAAAGACTTATTGATTTTCTTGCAGATGAATTTAAGAAGCAGGAAGGTATCGATCTTAGAAAAGATGCAATGGCGTTACAAAGATTAAAGGAAGCTGCTGAAAAGGCAAAGATTGAATTATCAACTTCGCAATCAACCGATGTTAATCTTCCATTTATCACTGCAACACAAGATGGACCAAAACACTTAAACTTAAATCTTACTCGTGCAAAGTTTGAACAGTTAGTGGATGACTTGGTAAAAAATACAAAAGCTCCTTGCGAGCAAGCTATGAAAGATGCTGGTGTTAGTCCAAAAGATATAGATGAAGTGATACTTGTTGGTGGATCAACGAGAATTCCAATGGTTCAGCAGTTGGTTAAAGATTTATTTCAAAGAGAACCACATAAAGGTGTTAATCCGGATGAGGTTGTCGCGATTGGAGCAGCAATTCAGGGTGGTGTTTTAGCCGGAGATGTTAAAGACGTACTACTTTTAGATGTAACTCCGCTTTCACTAGGAATTGAAACTCTAGGTGGAGTGATGACGCGTTTGATCGAATCAAATACAACTATTCCAACAAAAAAGAGTGAAGTGTTTTCTACTGCTTCTGATAATCAACCATCTGTTGAGATTCATATTCTGCAGGGGGAAAGACCAATGGCAGCAGATAACAGAACATTAGGAAGATTTCATCTCGATGGAATTCCTCCAGCACCGCGTGGTATCCCACAGGTTGAAGTTACTTTTGACATTGATGCTAATGGCATTTTACACGTTGGAGCAAAAGATAAAGCTACTGGGAAAGAACAAAGTATCAGAATTACTTCTTCAAGTGGATTAGATAAGAGTGAAATTGATAAAATGAAAAATGCTGCTAAAGAGCACGCTGCTGAAGATAAACAGAAGAAAGAAGCTGTGGAAGTTAGAAATCAAGCAGATAGCTTGATTTTTCAAACGAAAAAGCAAATTGATGAGTTAAAAGAAAAGGTTCCGGTTGATGTTAAATCTAGACTAGAATCTGAAATTAAAAAAGTTGAAGATGCAATTGCAACAAATAATACTGAGCAAATTAAAACGGCAACCGAATCTTTAAGTAAAGTATGGAATGAAGTTGCTTCACAGTTATATTCACAACCCGGTGCTCAGGGACAACCTGCTCCAGATCAGCAACCTGGTGAGCCAAAACCTGCTGATGAAAAAGGTGATGTTCAAGATGCTTCTTATGAAGTTGTTGATGATGATAAAAAGTAAAATTATCTAATTTTATTTTAGTCACTTCCAATAAATTAAAGCTCCGATTAAATTTTTATCGGAGCTTTTTTGTTTACATCTCAAATGGTTATTTTAGGTTTTAAGATAATATTTCATCAATCATGGTTCGAAGCGAAAAGAAACATCGAATAATATTTATTGATCTTATGCGTGCATTTGCAGTTATTCAAATGGTGCAAGGACATACGGTTGATACACTTTTAGCGCCGGAATTCCGTTCAGAACAGTTCTCAGTATATTATTTATGGAATTTTATGAGAGGCATGACAGCCCCGATTTTTATGTTTACTGCGGGTACAGTTTTTACATACCTTTTTCGCCTCACGAATGAATCATTTGGAAAAAATCCCAGAGTAAAGAAAGGTTTTTTTAGATTTTTACTTTTATTAACAATTGGTTATTTGTTAAGATATCCTACTTACACAATATTTGATTTTTCAAATGTTACGCAAGATAGATTGAATATATTTTTTGCAGTTGATGTTTTGCAGTTGATTGGCTTTGGGCTATTGTTTGTTATGACAAGTGCATTCATCGCAGAAAAATTAAAACTGAGCGATACAATTGTATTTACTATTTTTGCTTTGTTCTTTTTTATTACAACTCCATTCTTTTCAAAAATCAATTGGCTAAATTATTTTCCTCAGCCAATTGCTGGATATTTTTATGATGGATCCGGATCATTGTTTCCATTATTTCCCTGGGCTGGATATGTAGTTTTGGGTGGCGTCTTAGGAAGTTATCTGGCAAGAAATCCATTAGTATTTAAAACTAACAGGTTTAGTTTTAATCTGGCAATTTTTGGATTTGCGTTAATATTTGTTTCTGAAATATCAGTATTAGTTTCAAGTAATTTATTTAACTATAATTTTGTCCCTTCATCTTATGCAATCGAAACAATAATCTTAAGGGTTGGATTTGTTTTAGTTCTTAATTCATTAGTTTCTTATATCTCACAAAAGATCGAATCTATTCCACGAATCATAATTCTTATAGGAAGAAATACCTTACTTATTTATGTGGTTCATTTAATGATATTGTATGGTAGTGCATGGAATCCTGGACTATCATTATTTTTTGGCGGCTCGCTAAACGTCATTCCAACAATAATCTTTGCTTTATTTATGATAACTCTAATGGGATTATTGGTAATTTTGCTTAGCAAATTAAAATTTAGAAACAAACAACTTGTAACCTAACGATGCGTAAATCAAACACAACGAATCCTGTACCTTTGGATGATGAGAAACAAATTGATCAATCACTTAGGCCTCAGTTTATAAATGATTTTTCAGGACAGAAGCGAATAACTGATAATCTAAATGTATTTGTTTCCGCTGCCAAAAAAAGGAATGATTCGTTAGATCATGTTTTGCTTACAGGTCCTCCGGGGCTTGGCAAAACAACTCTCGCACATATAATCGCAAATGAACTAGGTACAAAAATAAAAATTACTTCGGGTCCTGTATTAGAAAAGCCAGGTGATCTTGCTGGGCTTCTTACAAACTTAGAAGAACATTCTGTTTTATTTATAGATGAAATTCATAGACTTAGTCCTGTTGTTGAAGAATATCTTTACTCGGCTATGGAAGATTACAAATTGGATATTATGATTGAAAGCGGACCAAACGCTCGTTCTGTCCAAATAAGTTTGCCTAAATATACATTAGTTGGTGCAACAACACGCGCCGGAATGTTAACTTCACCATTGCGTGATAGATTTGGAATAAAATTCCGTTTAGATTATTACGATAGCGAAACACTTAATAAAATTGTTAATCGTTCTGCAAATATTCTTAATCTTAAAATCAGTTCTGATGCTTCACTTGAACTTGCCAAAAGATCGCGAGGAACACCAAGAATCGCAAATCGGTTATTAAGACGCACAAGAGATTTTGCAGATTTTGATAACAAAACTTTAATTGATTTAGATGTTGCTAAAAAGGCATTAACTGCATTGGAAGTTGATGAATTTGGATTGGATGAAATGGACAAAGATATAATTCTTGCAATAATTGATAAGTATAGTGGTGGTCCTGTTGGATTAAACACTCTTGCTGTTGCGGTTAATGAAGACCCTGGAACTATTGAAGAAGTTTATGAACCATTTTTAATTCAACAAGGATTTATACAACGAACGCCGCGCGGAAGAGAAGCTACAACTTTAGCATATAAGCGTTTCGGTCGAAACAAATTTGATAAAAACAACCAAACACTTTTTGAATGATGAAAGGGAACTTACATTGAAGCAGATTACAATTCTACTTTTTGTTTTTTCGTTTGTAATGATTTCTTTTGGACAAAATAATCTAAAAATTCCTCTGAATATTAAACCTGCTTATGAAAAAGGTACAAGATCATTGGATGGGATGCCAGGGAAAAATTATTGGCAAAATAAATCTGAGTATAATATTAAAGTTAATCTTGACCCTAAAACAAAACTGCTTCAAGGATCTGAAGATATTATATATCATAACAATAGTAACGATTCATTATCCCAAATAGTAGTTAGACTATATCACAACATTAGCAAACCAAATGCAAGGAGAGATTTTAATCTTAATGAGAATGCGTTAACAAATGGTGTTCAATTAAAAAAAATAATTTTGGATAGTAAAGAAATAGAACTAACTGATAAATCTATAAGTAATGTTTCAGGTACAAATCTTATTCTTAAACTAACCGAAAAACTTGCACCAAAAACACAATTAAATTTTTCGATTGATTGGGAACTTAGTATGCCTGCTGTGCAGTCTATTCGATATGGCAGTTATGATTCCACAACCATGTTTATAGCGTATTGGTATCCACAAGTTTCTGTTTATGATGATATTGATGGTTGGGATATGCTTGATTATTCCGGAACTTTAGAAATGTATAATGATTTTAACGATTACAACATTGAGTTTAATGTCCCTGCAGGATTCCAAATATGGGCAACTGGAGTTTGGCAAAATGCTGATGAAATTTTAAATCAAAAATATTTTGAAAGATATAAAGCGGCGTGGAAGTCTGACGATGTCGTTAAAATAATTGAACCATCGGACTTAATTACAAACAGTATTTATCAAACAACTACAGGATTTCATTCTTTAAAATTTAAGGCTGAAAATGTTCCTGATTTTGCCTTTGGAATTAGCGATCATTATCTGTGGGATGCTGTTAGTTTTACACCTGATAAGAGTTCTGATCGAAGAGTTTATTGTGCAGCTGCTTATAATGAATCAAGTAAAGATTTTATTGATGTTGCTTTCTTAGCAAAAGAAGCATTAAAATATTTTTCTTATGAAATACCAGCAGTTCCATACCCATTTCCTTCAGCAACTGTTTTTAATGGGTCGGGTGGAATGGAATATCCGATGATCGTAAATAATGGCAGTGCTAGTACAAAATCAGGGACTGTGCATTTAACTTCTCATGAACTTTGTCATCAATATCTTCCATTTTATATGGGAACTAACGAAAGAAAATATCCATTTATGGATGAAGGCTGGGCCGTAATGTTGCCTTTTGATTTTCAAGAGAGATTTGCGGAAGGATATAATCCAAGAGAAAGATATGTTAAAACTTACGAAGATTTTGCCGGTAATGAGTACGATCTTCCTGTTATTATTCCTTCACCTACTATGAATTACAGGTCTTATAGAACTTCGGCCTATAATAAGCCGGCAAATGCCTATGAGATATTAAGAAAAACTCTTGGGGACGACCTTTTCCTAAAAGCATTACAAACATTTATGGAAAGATGGAATGGCAAGCATCCCATACCAACTGATTTTTTCTTCACATTTAATGAAGTTACAGCGCAGGATTTAAACTGGTTTTGGAAACCATGGTTTTACGATTTCAATTATCCGGATATTTCTATCGAAAAAGTAAGATCTAAAAAGAATTCGATTTTTGTTAAAATTAAAAATATTGGTGGTCTCCCGTTACCGATCAAATTACAGGTTATGTACAATAACGAAATGATAAGGGAGATTTATAAAACAGCAGAAGTCTGGAAATCGGGAAAAGACAAAATAGAAGTTAAAATAAATGGTGTTGAAAACTTTGATGCAGTTATATTGGGAAGTGAGCTTATTCCGGACGTGAACTCGATAGATAATGTTTACTTTAAGTAATTATTGATCGAGACTTATTATAATTTTTAATTAGATTGTCATTCCTAACTAGAATGAATAACAATCTATAAATTTAATTCACTCTATCTTTTCTTATCCTTCGAAAAACTCTTCGTACGTTTAAAATCTTTCTTCTCGCCAAACCCTTTTTTATCTCTTGAAAAACCGGACTTCTTAAATTCGCCTGAACCTTTTCTATCTGAATTATATTTAGGTTTACCGCCGCCGCCGCGTCTTTTCTCGGCTATCTCAATATTAATTTCTCTTTTCTTTAATTTCTGGCCTTTAAATCCATCCATAATTTCAATTTGAAAATTTGTATCAGCTTCAAAGAAAGAAAAGTTTTTTAAGATTTCAATTTCGCCAACTGCTATATCACGCATTCCGGTAAAATCATTAATCATTCCTATTAACTGCGTTGGTTTTAAACCATCAGTAACACCCAAATTGATAAAATATCTTGTATAATTATTATTACCACCTCTTGATGGTCTTGATCTATCTTGGTCACGGTCTTTAAACTTTCCTTCACTCGGACTATTTAGATCTGCCATATTTTTATAGTATTCTAAAAACCGATTAAACTCAATAGAAACAAATCTCTGAATTAGATCATTTCTATCCATCCACTCCAACTTTTCATAGATCTTTGGTAGGAAAGGTTCAACTTGCACGGTATCAACCTCTACTTTTTCAACTTTATCGATTAAATGAAAAAGTTGTTTCTCACAAATTTCTCTTCCAGAAGGAATAGGAAGAACTGTAAATTTTTTACCCAACTGTTTTTCAATCGTGTTGAGTTTGTATTTTTCTCTAAGATTTGCAATTACAATTGATGTTCCGCTTTTGCCTGCTCTGCCGGTTCTTCCACTTCTATGTGTGTAGATTTCTAATTCATCCGGAAGATCATAATTTATGATGTGTGTTAACGCATCAACGTCAAGTCCTCGAGCTGCAACATCAGTTGCAACTAAAAGACGTAAATGTCTTGTTCTAAATTTGTTTAAAACTGCTTCACGCTGTGATTGGGATAGATCTCCGTGAAGTGCATCAGCGTCATATCCATCTTGCATCAGTTTCTCAGAAACGTCCTTTGTCTCTTGTCTTGTTCTACAAAAAACAATTCCATAAACGTTTGGATGAAAATCAACAATTCTTTTTAGTGCAAGATATTTATCACGAGCATGCACGAGGTAACTAATATGCTCAACATTTTCAGCGCCCGAATTTTTTCTGCCAATGGTAATTTCGACAGGATTTTTCATATATCGATTTGCAATTGAGAGAAGGGGATTAGGCATTGTAGCCGAAAATAAAAATGTGTTTCTTGTCTTTGGTGTTGTTTCTAAAATTGCTTCAAGTTCTTCTTTAAAACCCATGTTGAGCATTTCATCTGCTTCATCAAGAACAACGGCTTTAACATTACTTAAGTTTACTACTCCTCGATTTATTAGATCATTCAATCGGCCGGGCGTTGCAGAAATGATCTGTGCACCTTGTTTTATTTTCTGTATTTGTCCATCCATACTAGATCCACCAAAAATGGCAGCTATCTTAATACCTTTATTATGTGCTGCATAATCCTTTAAGTCATCTGCAATTTGTAAACACAGTTCTCTTGTAGGTGCGATTATTAAATATTGTACCTGTCGCAAACTTGTATCTGTTTTATGAATGATTGGTAAACCAAATGCAGCTGTTTTACCTGTTCCGGTTTGTGCTAAAGCAATTATATCTTGTGGCTCATCCTGTAGAATCATTGGAATTATTTTTTCTTGAACCGGCATTGGGTTTTCAAAATTTAATTCTTTTATAGCACTTAATATGTTTTTATCTAAACCTAACTCTTCAAACGAATTCATTTAAAAACTTTCTAATTTTTTTCTGTTATTTGATTATTGATTACTCTTGAAATGATTTTACCGGCTGGAATATCAACTACTTTTATTGTTAGTATATCAGGCAAGTTTAATTTCTTTTACTCTAAATTGAATCGGAATTAATTAAAACCGCAAACAAGAAGTAAATCGTTGCTGTAAAGATAAGGAAAATAAAGTGAATCACAGTTATATAAATCACTTTAGATTAATGGTTTACAAACAAAAAACCCCTTTCTGGTAAAAAGAAAGGGGGTAAAGAGTTCAAATAGTTCTCTAAAATCAGTCAGATGGTTTTAGAATTATAGCCGTTCCACCACCCGGTGCAAGTTTTAATTTTAAAACGTCCTTATTGTTAATTGTCCTTTTTTCAATCTCATATTTCATCGGATTCTTTTCCCAATCAGCATCAGGTGCATCTTTGTAAATAGTCATTTCATATTTATCAGCAGGTAGAAAATCAAGTTTAACATCAAAATCTCTGGCTACTTCATCTGTTATTGCTCCAATGTACCAATCATCCGAGTCTTTATCCTTGCGAGCAATGATGATATAATCACCTGGTTCTGCTTTTAAGATTTTTGTGTCACTCCAATTTACAGGAACCTGCTCGATGAATGTAAATGCATCTGGAAATCTTTCATAATTTTCCGGAAGATCTGCGGCCATTTGTATTGGGCTATAGATAGTAACATAAAGCGCAAGTTGTTTTGCCAATGTTGTATGAACCTGGTATTTACTCGTGGGATTATAATAATCCATTTTTATTTGAAAAATTCCAGGAGTATAATCCATCGGTCCGCCTATAAATCGAGTAAAGGGAAGAATGGTTTCATGCTCAGGTGGATTACCAATACTCCAAGCATTAAATTCATTTCCACGAGCAGCTTCTGCTGCCAACCAATTTGGATATGTCCGATGCAATCCTGTTAACCTTACTGATTCGTGTGAATCTACACATATTTTATACTTCTCTGCTTTTTCTAAGACACGAGTAAAATGATTTACCATCCATTGTCCATCATGATGCTCACCACGTGGAATAATTTTTCCTACATATCCGGTCTTTACAGAATTGTATCCATGATTCTTCATAAAAGTAAAAGCTTCATCAAGTCTACGTTCATAATTTGTAACTGAAGCTGAAGTTTCGTGATGCATTATTAATTCTATATTTTTCAATTTTGCATAATTCTGTAATTCAACAACATCAAAATCCGGATAGGGGGTTACGAAATCAAAAACATCTTCTTTCCATTTTCCAAACCAATCTTCCCATCCAATATTCCAACCTTCAACAAGCACAGCATCAAAACCATGATTTGCAGCAAAATCGATATAACGTTTAGTATTTTCTGTAGTTGCACCATGTTTACCATTTGGAGTAACTGATTTCCAATCAACTTCACCCAATTTTACATTACTTATATCGGAATAATTCCATGACGTTATTCCAACATGCATTCCCCACCAGATACCTATATACTTTTTAGGTTTAATCCAGCTAACATCTTCAAATTTTGATGGTTCGTTTAAGTTGAGAATTATTTTTGATGCAAGAATTTCTTCAGCTTTATCACTAACAATAATCGTTCGCCAGGGAGTTTTACAAGGAGTCTGCAGATAGGCTTTGTTATTGTAAACGTCAGGGCACAAATGAGATTGAAGTGCAAAATCTTTTCTATCAACTTTAAGATACATTGCCGGATAATTTAGCAGAGCAGCTTCGTGAATATTGATGTACAATCCATCTCTAGTTTTCATCATTAAGGGAGTTTGAACAAAATTATCCCCAGGGATAGATTTGACTCCAATCTCATCAACATTTTTTCCAATGCCTGAATTGACTTCCGAAAGCAGGGAAGTGGTGTAAGTATATTCTTGAGAATCATAATCACCGGGAATCCAAAATGTTTTGTGATCTCCAGTTAAATTAAATTGTGTATTCTCTTCAAGCACTGTAAAGTATGTTAAATTATCCTGTACAGGAAACTCATATCTGAATCCAAGTCCATCGTTAAAAATTCTGAAAGTAACAATCATCTTTCTCTTTTCTGTTGACTGAATAAGAGTAACCTGCATTTGATTATAGTTATTTACAATCTTTTCAACTTCACCCCAAACAGGCTTCCATTCTTCTTTAAAATTGGATGTTACAACAGCATCTATATTAAAACCACTAGTTAGATCAGACTGATTTAATAAGTCAATTCCTAACTTGCTATCCTTAATTACGACTTTACCTTGTCGGGATAGGTTATAAATCAACTCATTATTTTCAGATAGTTTTACGGTAACAGTTAATTTAGAATCTGGTGAGGATGTTTGCTGTGAATAGCTGCATTGAATTGAGATTGCAAAGATGAATAGAATGAATATGATTCTCATTTCAAGGTTCTTTCTTTAATCTTGTACAAAAATAAGAAAATGTTTAATTCAATTTGTTAATTTGTACTATACACTGATTTGATTTCAGTTTCAGGAAAATAATGGATCAATATTTCATTAAACGTTTGTCCTGAAAAGGCGCGGGCAACAGCACCGGATTGACACATTCCAACACCGTGTCCCCAACCAGAGCCATTAAATTTATAGGATATTAAACTATCCAGCGAAATAAGTTCTTCATAAATAAAACAGGAACTTTTAAATGGTGGTTTTTTGATTTTTCGGATATCAAGTTCAGAATTTAAATCAAGAGAATCTATACTTCCGATAAATTTTGCCTTAATAATTCTTCCTGAGTTTCCTCGTTCGATAATTTTAATGTCTTTTAACTTCCCAATGGATTTGATTTCGTTCAGATTGATTGTCAATTCATCATTAGTCATAACAACTTCCCAACGAAAATTTTTTTTACTCCATTCAGGTAGTTCAGGATGAAAATATGGATTGCAAAAAACATCTGGATTGCTTTCAATCCATTGCTCAGGATTATTCTTTGGATTGTAATTTAATTCTGCATCAGAATCAAAATTTGAACTCCAATAGGGAACTGCACCTGATCTATCAGGCCAAACGTTCTCAACATTTTCAGAAGACCCGCCGCAATTTGACGCATAGTATGCTCCAATAACTTCTTCGCCATAAAAAAGGCACATACCTCTTGTCTCTTCAATCGCCTTGTCTGTTTCAGAATTCCGTTTGCTGTTTCCAGCAAAAACTTGACATTCAACATCAGCGCAGATATCATAATTACTTCCTTTGTACTTGCCTGAAATCAAAGCAGATACAGTTTCAGATCTTGCGGCTATAACTTGTGCTTTTAGTGCCTCAAGTGGTGCATCATTCCCGATTTCATAAGGTACGACTCCGCATAAATATTTTTCTAACGGCAATTCAACAACTACATCAAACTTATTATTTCCATTTATTGATATTTCAATATTGCCCTCGTATATACGGTCTTCAATTCCTTGCCACCACCAGCCGATTCCGTAAGGAACATTTTTTATCTTAACTGTACCTGAAGGTTTATCTGATTTTAATAATATACTTTTATGAAATTTAATTACATTGGCAGTGGAGTTTTTTATCGAGATTAAGTCATCTTCAATAAAGATAATCAGCGAATCATCAATATTAAATAATATTTTATCGCTGGCATTATTATTTGTCAAAATCCAGGAATTATTAGAAATTAGGTTTAAAGTATCTAATGTATAGATTATTCTAACTTTTACTATCGGTTCTTCCGAGAATATTTGCGCATGAACTGAATTAAAAAACAAGGTTATTATTAGAGCTATAATTAAGTGAAACGTTTTCAATTTATTTCTTTCTGATAGAAAAGGATATACTCTTAGTTAAGCAATGGTTTATTTTAAAAGATTAAGCCATTCTTTATTTACAAACAATTAATAGAATAGATACAAAAAATTATATCTTATTTTTTGTCAATTGCACTATCCAATAAATTTAATAGCTGGTTCTTAACAAATGGTTTTGATAAATAATGTGTCATCCCTTTAGATAAAAAGATTTCTTTTTCCTGCCCCATAGCAAAAGCTGTAATAGCAATTATGGGAACAGATTGATACCCATCAATTTTTCTTATTACTTTGGTTAGTTCTAAGCCATCCATTCCTCTATGTAAATTTATATCCATTAAAATGGCATCATACTTCTTCTGTTTTACTCTATTCAAAGCTTCATCACTGTCTTTTGCAGAATCAACATCATAAAGGTTTTTTGTAATTGTTGTTACATACTTTACAGAAATTTCGTCATCTTCTACATAGAGAATTTTTATTTGAGGATTATTTTGGATCGATTCGACAGGTTTATTTAGTTCAGTATTATTCAACAAGTTAGATTGAGTTGACGCACTATTTGAAAGAGGAAAAGTAACATTGAATGTAGTTCCTTTTCCCAATGTACTTTTAACTGTTATATTGCCATTCATCAAATCTGCATACTTTTTGGCAATTGTTAAACCAAGCCCGGTTCCTTCAAATCCTCTATTGTAGCCTTCACTAGCTTGCCTAAATTCTTCCCAAATAAGATTTTGTTTCATCTCAGATATTCCCACGCCTGTATCAGAAACCGAAATGTTTACTGATTCTGAATCAGAAGTTACACTTATCGTTACGTTTCCGGAATCTGTAAACTTAATTGCATTATTTATTAGATTATTAAATATGCTTGTGAAAAGTTGTTGATCAACATTACAAATTATTTCAGGATAGTCATTACTAAAAGAATATTCAATACTTTTTTTGGCTGCTGCCGATTCAAAGAATCCAAAACTTTCTTCTAATAATGTAACTATGTTCTGAGACTGTAGATTAACTTCAACTTTAGAAGCTTCAAGTTTAGACAAATTAAGAATTAGGTTTAATGTTTCAAGCAATCTATGACCGGATACATTGATTGAATTAACCATCGTAAAATAGTTTGAATTATCTTTTAATTCGTTCATCAAAAACTCACTAAAACCTAAAATACCTACCATTGGTGTTCTTAGCTCATGACTCATATTTGCAAAGAAACTTGACTTTACTCTATTCATCTCTTCAGCTTTTTCTTTTGCAAAAATCAATTCCTCAATCATTTTTTTCTTTTCAGTGATATCTTCCTTTACTGCAATGTAGTTTGTAATAACGCCCTCGCTATTTATGATTGGTGCTATTATTGCATTTTCCCAGTAAATATCGCCGCTTTTCTTTTTATTCTGAAATTCACCTTGCCATATTTTACCTGATAGTAAGGTACTCCAAAGATTATTATAGAACTCTTTTTTATGGATACCGGATTTTAGAATATTTGGATTTTTACTTTTTACTTCAGCTAATGAGTAACCAGTAATTTCAGAAAATTTTGGATTAACATATTCAATATTTCCACTAGGGTCAGTTATCATTACGATTGTTGGGCTTTGTACAATTGCTGCAGAAAGTTTTGATGTTTCTTCTTCAGCTTTTTTATGCTGGATATAAATGCTTAGTTCATGAGCAACAATTTCAAGAATCTCTATGCTTGATTCATCATAAGCATTTGGATTATCATAACTTTGAACTACTAAAACTCCAATTACTTTTCCGGAGATTTTAAAAGGAACTCCTAACCAAATCTCTGGAATTACACCAATCATTCCTGCCTTACGTGAATTTATTAATTGATTTATATCCTTTTTTGTAAGTAATAATGATTTATTTTGCTCGATAACATAGCCAGTCATAGACCCCTTTGCTGGCCATTCAGAAATTTCTTCAACTTCGTCCTTATCAACATCCGATCTTAACATCCCAGTAGCTTCATCATAAATGGCGATAAAGAAATTATTCACATTAATTATTGCAGATAACTCTTGTCTAATCGATTCAAATAATTCAGTTAGGGTTTTAAAACTAACAACTGCATCAGCAATGTTATACTGTATCTTCTGAACTATTTCGGTTTGTTTACGTTTAGTGATATCTTCAACGGCACCATATACTCCTAATAACTTATTATTTTTATTATCCCAGATTGGCTGAGCATATGATTTGACCCAAACGAGTGAACCGTTTTTATGAAAAGTTTTAATTTCACGATTAACTTTTTCATTTCTTTTTAATTTTTCCAAATCCAGATCATCAAGTTTCAATTCATCCGGATGAATTGTGGCTCTCCATCCACCAACCTTTTTATATTCATCTACAGTATAGCCAGTAATTTTTTCAAATGAACCTGCAATCCAAACCAAGCTATGTACACCATTATCATCAGCCTGTGTAGAGAACAAATAATCTGAAGTTAGATTTGAAATTGCTCGATATCGCTCTTCACTTAGAGCTAATGCACTTTCAACTTCCTTTCTGCCTGTTATATCTCTGGAAACTGCTAATATTCCGTTTGGTGCATCATCATCACCTCGCAAAAATGAAACTGTGGCTTCTATCCAAACTTTACTTCCATTTTTACAAAATTGTTCCAACTCAAAAATTCTACTTCTTCCCCTATCAGCATTCCCATTTATTTCATTTTCCAATTCTTCAAGAAGAACATTTTGTAAATCGTTAAAGTCATTTGGAGAAATAATCTTCTCAATTCCAAGGGACATTAATTCTCCAGAAGTGTATCCTAATAATTTTGATACCGAAGGACTTATGTAGGTGTAATTTAGTTTTAGATCAAAAACTGATATGCAATCAGCGGTATTTTCAGCAATCAGTTTATAACGTTTCTCACTTTCACGTAATAAAAATTCTGCTTTTTTCTTTTCTGTAATATCATTGGCAATAGCAATAACAACATTCTTGTTAAAATAATTGCCCGGATACAAGCGAACATCTTTAAGAAATTCTTCACCATTTTTACGTTTACCCCAAAACTCAAATTGTTGTTTTTCACCTTTAAAAGCTTTGCCTAAGGAAATTGCTACTGACTGTAAATCGTTTTTACCAGATGCACTTACATCTTCAGGAGTTTTTCCTATCAATTCATCTCGATCATAACCATACATTATACAAGAGCCTTTATTCACATCCAGAAAAATACCACTCTCATTAAGTATATATATGGCTTCTGAAACGCTGTCAAATAATCCCCTATAGCTTATTTCACTTTCTTTTAGACTTTGTTCAGCTAATTGATGTTTTGTTATATCATGGGCAACCCCTTGTAAACCAATTACCTTTCCATCAGCCAAAATTGGTCTTTCATAAACCTCAATCATAACTTTGTTGCCATTTGCATGTAAAATTTCTACATAAAATGGATCGGTTATAACAGTTCCTGCAAGATGAGCTTTGGTTCTTTCTTTTGCTTTATGATTTATTGGTGAATCTGATACATACCAATGATTTTGATTAAGCCATTGCTTGACAGAATATCCAGTAATATTTTCAACCGAAGGTGAAATGTATTCGACATTTCCCATTAAATTTTGGACGTAGAAAAATAGATGCGGCGTACCTTCAATAAGCAACTGCATTCTATCTTTACTTTTTTGAACTTCTGCTTCAATAGCTTTGCGTTGGGTTATATCTCTCCAAATAGTAAATAGAATTTGTTTATCTTCTAACGGAACGGAGGTGAGCATTACATCAACAATTAGATCTTCACCAGATATTTTTTTATGAACCCATTCAAATTTAGCCGCACCTTCTTTATATGCCTGTTTAATTAATTTTTCGGCTTTTTTAACTGATGAAATACCATCTGGCTGAAAATCTGGGGAAAGTTTAGCAGGGGAGAGAAAAAGCAATTGTTCTTTGGAATTACATCCCATCAAATCTAAAGCTGCTTTATTGCAATCAAAAAAAACATTTCCATCTAACAATAACATTGCATCAGATGACTGCTCAAATAGAGAACGAAATTTCTCTTCACTACTATGTAAAGCTTTTTCAGTATTAATTCTTTCAGTGATATCTATCGAGATACCTAATACACCAATAACTTTTCCATTGTTATCTTTAATTGGAACTTTATTTGTATCAAACCAAGTAATTTTACCTGATGCTTGATGTTGTTTCTCAATAATGTGACGTTTTGTTTTCGTATTTACTATCACATCTTTATCATCATCTCTATAATATTCTGCTTCAGTATCAGCCCAAGGGAGATCAAAATCAGTTTTTCCTATTATCTCTGCAGGAGAATTTAGTCCAGCACCAGCAGCAAAAGCTTGATTACACCCAAGATAAATTGAATTAACATCTTTCCAAAAAACAATACCAGGAAATTGTGCTAAAATATTTTGAAGTGTCTCTTGCGATCTTAACAAAGCAGTTTCAATATTTCTTCTTTCAGAAATATTTCTAAAAACACCTTGTATAACTTTTTTACCATTTAGTGTTAAAATACTTGCTAATACTTCAACTGGTATTTCTTCTCCAGTTGCAGTAACAAGAAAATTTTCAAAAGGTATTTTTAAATCAATTACTTTAATTTGCTCATTGAATGATTTAGTTGAGTATGTGCTTAGTCTTTTTGGATGCAGTTGGGATTGGTGCATCCCAATAACTTTTGAGTAAGGCATTTTTAATAATTTTAATGCTTCTTTATTTGAATCAATTATATTGCCTGATTCAGGATCTGCCAAAAAAATTGCATCTGGTGCATTATCAAAAAATGCTTTATACCTGTGTTCACTTTCCTTCAATAGTTCTTCAGTCCTTTTTTGATCTGATATATCTATAACTGAAGACTGATAACCAATAATGTTTCCATCACTTGAAACAATGGCTGTTGCAACCGCTTGTGCAATAAATTCGGATCCATCTTTTCTGATTGCAATAAAATCACCCCTCCAAAAACCTTTTTTATTTAATGAAGTTAATATTGTTTCAACATCATTTTTACTTTTTATAAACTTGTATAACTGTTTGCCAATAACTTTGGTTTTTTGAGAATATCCCCAGCATTTTAAAAATGCAGCATTAGCATCAATTATCTTTCCATCAAGATTAGCAGCACTATTTGCGGTAATTGAAGATTCGAAAATTATATTTTTAAGTTCTAAAGACTCTTGAGCTAGTTTTCGTTCACTTATATCTTCTATAAATCCTTCAAGAAAAAGTAATTTACCATCTAGTGAGTATACACCTCTTCCTCTTTCCCATAACCATTTTAATTTCCCGCTTTTATTAATTATAGGATATTCAAATTCGAAGAATGATTTATCTTTTAAAACTTTGTGCCATTTATTCCTAATAGACTTTTGGTAGCTTTCAACTATGAGATCATTGAATGAGATAGTTTTTTTCCTAACAAAATCATTTTGTGAGTAGCCTGTAATTTTTTTACATACTTCACTGATATACACAATCGTCCATTTTTTATCATTCAAACAGCGATAAGTGAAACCCGGTAAGTTGCTTATTAAGGTAGAGTACTTTCTTTCTCTTTCTTCAAGATCGATTTGATTTTTTCTCTCTTCAGTTTGATCTCTAAAAACCAAAACAACACCAATAATTTCTCCTTTATCGTTTTTGATTGGAGCGCTGCTATCGGCAATAGGAATTTTATTTCCTGATTTTGATATCAGCAAAGTGCGGTTAGCAAGCCCAGTTATTTTACCTGTCTTAATAACTTTTTTATAGGTTGCTTGCAATTTTTTTCCAGTTGCTTCACTGATAATATTAAAAACTTTTTCGAGAGGTTTATTTTTAGCCTCAGATTCTTTCCATCCACATAGCTTTTCAGCAACATGATTCATTTGGAGTATACTGCCTTTAATATCAGTAGTAATAACTGCATCACCGATACTATAAAGAGTTGTTCGGAATAAAGATTCGTTTTGAAGGGACGGTGCAATTTGTAACTCTTGTATTTCCTTTAAAAGATTTACTAAAGTTTTATTATCCGGAGTTTTACCTTTTTCAAGATATTTTATAGCTTTGTGGAGCTTCTGCTTAAGTTCGTTCACTTCATTATTTCTTTGTTTCATACTTTGCACTCTGATTTTAGAAATATTGTACTTTGTAGGTTTTATTAAAATTTGATAAGCGTGATTTGATACTAATAATACCGTACACAACAAAGAAGATGGATTTAACGGAGGAATATTTATTTTGTATCAGCATCATAGAAATAAGCAAATAATTAATTCTACAATATTATCATTATTAGTAACTTAAATGTAAAGAAAATTGTTTTTTGAATGCAATTTTGAATAAAAAAATCTATTGTATAATTGAAAAATTTTCAACCAGAAAATGGTTTAGTTACAGGTACCAATTTTGCCAAAAAAATCAATGGGTCTGATTTTTAGTGCTGACAAGTACTTTATCCACTCTGTTACCATCCATATCAACAATTTCCAGTGTGTAGTTTTCATATATAATTTTATCCCCAACTTTTGGAATCCTGTTTAGATTGTACATCATAAATCCGCCAAGAGTTGTGTAATCAGCATTTTCATCAAAATTTATCTGAAGTTTTTCTTTTAACTCATCCAATAGAATACTTCCGTCAATCAGCATAGATCCATCCTCACGTTTAAAGATTTCAGGATCTTCTTTTTCATTCACATCCGGTAAATCGCCAAAAATATTTTCTATGAGATCGTGCAAAGTAATTATTCCTTCAAAAGAGCCGTGCTCATCAATTACAACTGCAACATAAGTTTTGTTGTCCCGGAATTTTTCAAATACAGTTATTCCTGTAATATTATCTGGTATAAATAATGGTTGAGTCAGAATATCCCGGATAGAGAAATTTTTATCGGTATTAAGCTTGTGAAAAAAATCTTTAATGGTAAAAATTCCAATAATGTTTTCCTGTTCGCCATCGTAAACCGGATATCTTGAAAAAGTATTTTCATAAATACGATTTGCTATTTTTTCGGGGGCTTCTGTAACGTCAATTAGAATAACATCCTGCCGGTTGGTCATAATCGAATAAGCTTTTCTATCACCAAATCTAAAAATTCTTTTCAGCAATTCTGATTCACGATGTTCAAGAGTACCAAATTGTGTACCTTTTTCAATTAAAATTTTTAATTCATCTTCAGTAACCGGAGTTTCATCTTTGGGTTTTATCATTAAAATTTTTAAGAAAACTTTTGTGGAAAAACTTAAAAATGCAACAACAGGAGTTGTAAACCACGAAAGAAATTTCATAAACGGTGCAAGAGTAATTGTAATAGCTTCGGGGTTATTAAACGCAATTGTTTTCGGAACAAGTTCCCCAATCACTAAAGAAAAATAAGTTATGATGGTAACTACAATTGCAATCGCCGCTTGCTTGGCATAAGGTGCTAGCCAACTAATATTTTCCAAAGTGGGTACAAGATCGTTTGCCAAAGTTAATCCGCCAAAAGCACCGGCAATAATTCCTACAAGCGTAATTCCAATCTGAACTGTAGAAAGAAATTTTTCCGGCTCATCTAAAAGTTTAAGAGCAGTTTTGGCTCCTGTGCTTCCTTTTTTAGCTTTCTCCTCAAGTCTGGCTCGTTTTGATGAAACAAGTGCAATTTCGGACATTGCAAATAATCCGTTTAACAAAAGCAAAAGAAGAATTATAGAATATTCCATTTAGTAATAATTAGTTTTTGGTTGGTATAATTTAATAAAAGATGTGAAGAAATTAAGAAGTGAGATATATAAAAAGGGATTGGGAATACAACTTTATCATTACAAAACGCCAAGTGCTAAAATGCTTTCGGCGTTGAGACGCTGGTTAGGGGGCTTATTATTAAATGCATTTAATAATAAATTGTAACCTATTGTTTTACAACTTCTTTTGGTTTAAAAATTTTATCAAATAAAAATAGAGCTATATAGCTTAAAACCATCCAAATTGATAAATCGATCAGAAGTCCAACAAAAGGGGAATATTCTTGAAATGGATAGAAATTAAATAGCCAATAGATTGCTTTTGTAAGTAAGTAAGCAAATACATATGGAACAAAATATTTCATATTATTACCAATAGCCCTTCCCAAGATTTAATATCACCTAACGACGTTGCGCCTAACCCGCCGCCCAGAACAAGAGAGTCGAGTAAAATGTAAATGCCAAAGAATAAACAAACTACTCTCAACTTTAAAAGTACACACCAACTTAAAAATTCCTATAGAATTTTCAGAGTGAGGAATAACAACAATTACTCATAGTCAATCTTAGAGGTTATTCTTTATTTGTTCAACCCTATTGCCATTTTATATGCCATCGCGGCTTCGGGAAACGGTGTTAAAGTATCTAATAAAATATTGTATGTTCCCTTTTCTGATAGTTCATCAGCAACTTTTTTAATTAAGGCTAAAGTAGCTTTCATTAAACCTGAACCCAGGCTTAAGCGGGCCACACCTAAATCCTGCAGTTCACTAACTGATAATGGTAATCCTGTCCCAATCGTAGGGTTTGAAAGAATATTTATTGGAGCATTAATTTCCTTAACCAATGTTGAAATCGTTTCTTTTTCCCATACGGGTTGTACAAATATGCAGTCTGCACCAGCTTCCCGGTATTTATTGCCGCGCTTAATTGATTCAGATAATTTTTCTCGTGTCGAACCTGACGAAGTATAAAATGAATCCGTTCTTGCATTAATTACTAAATGAAAGCGCAGTGAATCTGACAATGCCCGAATAGCTGATATTCTTTCACAAAATTCTATCTCGTCAATTAATTCTGGACTTAAATCAACACTATCTTCAATGTTTATTCCAACTATTCCTGTTGCAATTATCTTTTTAACAGAATCAATTATTTCATTTATATTATTTCCATATCCGGATTCTATGTCTACAGTAACCGGAACTTGTACTCCATTTACGATCCCCGTTATAGATTCAATCATTTCTGACAATGTTATTATCTGGCAGTCAGGATAACCTAATGAGGCAGCTATTCCCATACTTGTTGTTGCGATTGCTTTATAGCCACATGCTTCTATTAATTTGGAACTTCCGATGTCCCACGAGTTTAATAGAACCAGAATTTCTTTGTCTTGATGAAATTTCAAGAACAATTCGGCTTTTTCTTTTTGAATACTTGAAACCATAATAGGATCCTTTTTTAATGTCTAATATAAATACATCTGTCTTCTAGTTGAATAGCCACGTTAACAGAAATCTTTAAAGAAATTATATAAAATCTATTATATTTTGATTATACATACTTTGATACAAAGCAAATAACGGCGTTGCGTCTACCCGCCGCCCATAACAAGGAAGCCGAGCTAAAACGAAACGCAAAAGATTAAGCCGTAGGTGCGTAACTTGTTTTCATACGCACCGAAGACAAGTCAATTAATTAAGTAAGAACACTTAGAACCTGCCTGCCGGCAGGCAGGCAAAATCACAAAAACACAATTTCAAAAATCTTCAGGACGTGAGATAATGTTTTTGTAAAAATAAAAAGCTATTTATTGAGTAACACTTAAAACACCAATAAAATTATAATCCCTATCTCACGTCCTAAAATACACCCAACTAAAATGGCGCTTGTCCCTTCGGGAGTCAGCGTTGAGGCGCTGGTTATATTGCGATTAACATTTCTCTTGCAATTATCATAATAATGATATAATTTTGATAAAAACAAAGGAGCCAAAATGCCAATAATAAAACCAATATCTGATTTAAGAAATAAATCAAATGAAATTTCTGAATTAGCGCATAATTCCAATGAGCCAATTTACATAACTAAAAATGGTGAAGGTGATTTGGTCGTTATGTCAATGTCTCATTATTCAAATCTTCAATTAAAACTTGATTTGCTTTCCAAACTTTCTGTCGCTCAAAATCAAAAAGCTCATGGCGATAAAGGAGCAACTTTAAAGCAAGTTATGACAAATATTCGGAAGTCAAGTAAATGTCAGTAACTAAATATCAAGTTAGACTTCTCAAAATAGCTGAAGAAGATTTCACCGAAATCATTTCATTTATAGCAGCCGATAATGTCAATGCCGCCAATTCACTTGCAAACAAAATTGAAAAGAACTTAGAATTATTATCTGATAATCCAAGATTGGGAAGGATTCCAAGAGATGAAGAAATTAGACAACTTGGTTACAGATATATAATTGTTCAAAATTATATTATTTTCTATACGGTTGAAGAAAGAACAATCCTTATCCACAGAATATTACACGGAGCAAGAAATTATAAAACACTTCTTTAATCTTTCAGCAATATAACGGCTTTGCGCATAACCCGCCGCCCCAAATTACAATTTTATAAAATAACGAATAATAAAATTACCATAGCAGTTTTTAATTTGCCATCGGCAAAAACTGCGACTTAACTTTTGGAATATTGTTACCTTTTAACAAAAACTAAAGTTAAACTTTCGATGCCAAATTTTACAAATTCACCCGACTGAGTTCGGCGGTCAAGTTGATTTGCTTGTTATACGCATATATTTTATTGAAAATTGTTTTTGATAGAATAATTTAATTTGCCTTTTGATATTTATCTCTAAGACCCCATAAAAGTACTAAACAAACTGATACCATTGAGAATGATAATGATACTAATCCAGTCTTAATAATAATTTCTTGCAAAGTTGTTCCTTGTAAGTTGCCACCAGCAATTGGCATCATTTCAGACCCAGCTCCCCATATGCTTGCTAACAGTGTTGTAATCCAATTAGTAAATGTTCCAAATATTGCAAGGCTGAAACATATTTTTGATAATTTATTTGTAAGGTTTAATTTTGGCCAAATTAATCCAAAAATAATTAATAGCATTCCGTTCATTGTGGCTTCAAGATGACTTGATAAAGCCATTCGGGGATTTTCTAATATCGGAATTATAAATCCAGTAATTAATCCTAGAAAAAATAATATTATTCCATAGCGGATTAATTTTCTACTGTATTCAGTTTGGGCATTAATATTCAATTTTAGTATTCCTGTTTTGTAGATTGTAATTTAATATTACTTAATACTCATATGTTTTTCAACAAAATATTTTTAGCACCTAACGGCCTTGCGCCTAACCCGCCGCCCATAACAAGGAAGCCGAGTAAAACACAATTGCCGATGATTAAGCCGTAGGTGCTTATCTTGCGTCAGCAAAGCACCGAAGGCAAGCCTTAATTAATTAAGTAAGAACACTTAGAACAACAAACTTTAACTAAAACACAATTTCAAAAATCTCAAATCCGCCGAACTAAAATGGCGCCTGTCCCTTCGGGAGTCGGCGTTGAGGCGCTGGTTAGGTGCGCTTAAATATTATTGATTATTTCTTATTGATATTACTAATAAATTCATCCACTGCATTTGAAAATGAAGAGTTTAAACTATTAACTAATAACCCATCATTAATGGCTGCTTTCACTTCAAGAGAAAAAACTGCTGCTCCAACATCCTTGTTCCAAATATCAAAATACATTGTAGTCTTGGTTTCACTTTGTGAATATGAAAATGGCACACCAGTAGTAGTATTTATTGATTGCATCTTAGAATCTTCTCCGACTAAAACCTGTTGAACAAATACAAGATATTTGGTTTTTGTATTTTTTAAGAACTGTGTTCCGGCTTCTTTATTAATTAAAACTCCTCTGAAATAACTAGGAACTGATTCTTTCCCAATAATTACATTTGTTCGCGGTGAAACTTTTTCAATACTTTCTTTTAACATATTTGTGATTTCGTATTTAGCATCTTCTTCTTTGTAATCAGCATACTTGTTATTGGAAATTGAGACAGATAATGGAGAATATATTGTAATTGAACTACTATAAAAGTCATTAGAGTTAAAAGAAGGATCACTGTTAAGCAAACTAGATTTGGTGGATCCACAACCATACAAAAAGACTAAAATGATAATAGACGATAAGGAAAGTTTTTTCATAAAATACTCCACTATTATTTTATTAGCACCTAACGGCCTTGCGCCTAACCCGCCGCCCAGAACAAGGAAGCCGAGTAAAGCACAACTGATAAATATTTAGCCGTAGGTGCGTAACTTTCTCAGTACGCACCGAAGGCAAGTTAATTAATTAAAACGAACACTTAGAACAAAATCTATAACTAAAACTACACCTCTAAAATAATTAATCCGCCGAACTAAAAAGGCGGTCGGCGTTGAGGCGCTGGTTATATGCTAAACTTGTGAATACGATTTTGAATTATGTTTGAATAATTAAAAATAATTAGTAAGCCTATTTGGGCTAACATTAAAAAAGCGTAACGCAATAAATATGGTTCTTTTGACAAAGAGAATATTAAAACTTCAAATAGCAAAGTGCCAATAAAAACAATATTGAATAAAAGCTTTGTATGTTGCCATTTTTTATAAATTGCAATAATTATAATTAAAGCCCAACCGATTCCAATAGCTTCAAACTTTCCGGAATGATGAACAAAAAGAGTTTTGAAAAGGCTAGGGATAATCGAAACGACAACTAAAGCAAAATAGAAAGAATACAAAAAGAATTTTTCTTTAAATGTTTCCATTATTTCACCAAAAGATAAAGCATATAACGGCCTTGCGCCTAACCCGCCGCCCAGAACAAGAACGACAAACTAAAACGCATTGCCAAATATTTAGCCGTAGGTTTGTAACTTGTTCAGTACAAACCGAAGGCAAGTTAATTAATTAGAACGAACACTTTGAACAAAATCTTTAACAAAAATAAAACGCCAAAAATTATAAATCCGCCGAACTAAAAAGGCGGTCGGCGTTGAGGCGCTGGTTAGGCACTTTCCTTATCTTAGGATGATAAATTTTTTAGTCTCAGAAAAATCCCCAGCGCTCATTTTGTAAAAATAAACACCACTTGAAAGATTGCCACCATCAAATTCTATTTCATACTTGCCTGCAAATTGTTCCTCACTTACTAACGATTTAATCTCTTGACCAAGTAAATTAAAAATTTTTAATTGAACTGTACATCGTTCTGGAATCTCATAATTGATTTTAGTTGTTGGATTAAAAGGATTTGGATAATTCTGACTCAGAGAAAAATTCGCCACCTTATTATCAAAAGAAACTCCTGTGGGTTCTGAAGTTATATAAATACCGTTGTCCGCCGTTCCTGCAAGCAAATATCCACTTGGATTCTGGGCTAGACATAATATTCTATCAAAAGGAAGACCAGAACTAATGTCACTCCAGGTATTTCCTTCATCAGTTGACTTTAAAAGTTTCCCTTTTTCTCCTCCAGCAAATATTTCCCCGTTACTATTTATAAAGAGCACATTAAAATTACCTTCCGTAATAGATGTATGATTCCAGTTAACACCATTATCTGAAGAAATATAAATTCCATACCCAGTTGTGCTGGAACCATAACTGGCCGCCACGATATATCCTTGTGAGGTTGTAACCATTGAAGTTATAGAAACTGGGCCAAGACCATTTGCTGATTCTACCCAAGTGCCCCCATTGTCTGTTGAGCGATACATTGTTCCCTCGTACTGGCCTGAACCGGCAAGCAATATTCCCCCTGCCTTAGATGTAAAGGAAAAAACCGATACAGAACCTAATAGGTGCTGTAATATGTTTTGTTTTACATGGTACCTATATAAACCTTGATGCATTTCAGTACCAATATAAATTATACTGTCATTTTCATTCTCTAAAAACCATACTTCAGCATCTAATATTTTCGTCCACGACTGTCCATTTGGAGAACGAAAAACTGCACCTATTATTCCTCCACTTGAAGTTCTTGTTCCCATAAACATTATACCTGTTCTCAATTTTTCAAAATCTTTTACATAATAATTGTTTGTAGAGGGATAAAATGGGTACCAATTTTTTCCATCATCGGTTGGATTATAGATCCCTGCATTTACAACAGCAAATAGTTTACCGTAAAAATCGTATTCTAATGAATTTACAATTTGATAATCGGTTCCAAAATTTTTAAAAGTCCAACTTGAGCCGTTGTCGGTCGAAATCCCAACACCCTGATCACTTGAAGCTATAACAACGCCATTCCTCAACAAAATATTTTTCACCCTTGTAAATTTCCATCCAGTTAATACCCAGCTTTGTCCATTATCATCTGATCGATAAATCCATCCCCTTAAATTTGTATCATCATAACACGATGCATAGATTTGATTGCCATTTGAAGACAATGATGTAAAACTTCCACTCAAGACATTAATCCAATTATTTCCATAATCTGTAGATCTGAATATTCCATTAAAAGCTGTTGTTAATACTATAGAACTATCAGAAGCAATGGTAATATCTGTTACATAAAGATATGATAATGGATCTTGAGGTAGTCCGTTAGAAACTTGAGTCCAAGTATTTCCGTTGTTAGTTGAACGGAAAACCCCTTCAAGTAAAGTAAGAGAACCGGCAAAAATGTATCCATTTGGATGAACAATAATACTACTGTATCTACCGGATGTTAGGCCTCCACTCAATCTTTCCCAATTTAAACCGTTATCAATAGATCGATAAAGTCCATTCTCATTTGAAGCAGCAAAAAGTTGAAGATTTGAATTCACAGTGATATCGGTAATACTTGTGTTCAAACTAGTCTGTGTCCAGGTGACCCCTTTATCCGATGATTTAAGAAGAGAATAATTGTCTGAGCCAAACATAAGATTATCATTATATACAAATAATGAATTTAACTTAGATTTCTCTGAAACATTTATCCAGTTGAACCCTCCATCAGGTGATTTTATAAAACTAGTAGTACCTGAAGCATAAATAATTCCACTTGAATCTACAGCAAATGAATATACTAATTCTCCAGTGGGCCCGCCATACTGCTGCCAATAATTAGCCTGAGGATAAATAATAATTGTAATAAAAAATAAAAATAATATCAGTTTCTTCATCTTAAATATTTTTTAATTGTTATGTATTGTGTTATTTAACTGAGTGCCTAACGGCTTTGCGCCTAACCCGCCGCCCCGAACAAGGAAGCCAAGTAAAACACAACTGATAAATATTTAGCCGTAGGTGCGTAACTTGTTTTCATACGCACCGAAGGCAAGTTAATTAATTAGAACGAACACTTAGAACAAAATCTTTAACAAAAATAAAACGCCAAAAATTATAAAATCACCGAACTAAAATGGCGGTCGGCGTTGAGGCGCTGGTTATATTGCATTGTTTCCTAGAATATTTCTTTAAACAAATTTTTATACTCCATAAAAGGATTTATATAATTCCAATCCCATAAATCAAATTCATTGAGTTTATCAAAATAAGAGTAACTTAATTTAGTATTTGGTAATTTTTCGATATCATCTAATTCTATATGATTAATGTAAAGTGAGTCATTAGAAATTTTATAAACATTGTAAATAGTGTCTTGATGGATAATGCCGTAATCTGATTTTATTTTAATGATGTAATAAAAATAATCTTTCTTAACGTTTATTTTATATTTATAAAAGTTTGCCCTTTTATCATCGAAAGGCAATAAAGAAGTCCAAGAGTATAATTCTGCTATCGATTTATTAATTCTATATGGAAGTTCTTTTATTACAAATAATCCAGTAGAATCTTTATAATGATATATCGTTAAGATTTGCCTTGTATCAAAAGAATCAATGAGCGGATCATATTTCCCTTCCCACTTACCAATTGTCATTGGATTATCATCTTTAACCTTCAAAAGAGCATTATTGAAATGATTATAATTAAAGTATAGATAAATATTCTTTATTACGGGGATCAACCATAAAATAAAAAAAAACAAAATCGATATTTTTATTACTTTTTTCATTTATGATTTAAGCAATATAACGGCTTTGCGCCTAACCCGCCGCCCATAACAAGAGCGACAAACTAAAACACAATGCCGATGATTAAACAAACTGCACTTAACTTGCTTTCGCAAGTGCAGTTTGTAAGTTTAATTAATTAAGTAAGAACACTTTGAACAAAATCTATAACTAAAACACAATTTCAAAAATCACAAAACCGCCGAACTAAAATGGCGGTCGGCGTTGAGGCGCTGGTTATACAACATTTTAATAATATTATTCTTCTAAATCCGGATAATATTTACTACTCAAAATTTTAAATCCACTATCATCAATAGTTAATTTAGATTTTACAATTCCTTTTGTTGGACAGCAACAAGCATCATCGTGTGAATATACTGGCAATGTAATTGTCATATTTTTTAGATCAATCGTTCTTCCTCTGCAGAACCAATAATCTTCAGGTTTAACCCATTCATAGACACAATCCCAATTGGGTATTTTTAATTTTTTCCATCTGCCTTTTCTATAGAGAATATATTCACCATTATCATCACCACCATTTCCATCAGAAACATAAATATGGATTATTAATCCATATTTAGTATTCGTCATATCGACATCATAAAATTCAATAAAATCTTTAGGATAGAAAAAATGTATTGGTTTGAGATAATTTCTATTTTTCTTTCCCTCATAGATAATGAAATATTTATTATAATATTGTCCATTATAATCATCCTTATGTGCATATAAGCCAAAGTAATATTGCTTGCCGTTCACAATTCCTACATATTTGAATTCCTTAATTTTACAGTCAACATCTTTTAAACTATCATCGCAAGCATAACAGTTGTTCTGCAAATATTTTATTGTTTTTTCGCAATAAGAAAAAGTATCCATCACAGCATCGGATTCTGATCTATGGATTTGTGAATTAGGTACGTACTCAGATTTAATGATTTTAAATCTACTTTTTTCTACAACTAGCTTAAAATAAGTAGACCCGATAATTTTATCGCGTCTAAATTCTTCTACGACCGGAAATTTTATAGTAAAAGTTTTCAAGTCAATTTTTATATAATTATCTGATGTATAATAATCTAAATAATAACCCTCCGGTAATAATCCTTCCGAAGCACAGTACCAATCTGGAACTCTTACTCTTTCCCATTTACCTTTTCGATTGATAATATATTCTCCTTCATCTAATCCTGGTGCTTGATCAACCAGATGAATATGTATTATTGTTCCATACTTTGTTTCTGCCATTTCGCAATCGTAATGACTAACGTCGTCTTCCCATTTAGACTTAGTGAAATGAATAGGTTTTAAATTTGATTGGTTTTTATCTCCCTCATAAATTATAAAAAACTTTTGCCAGTGTAGTTTATATAATTGTGGAAAATCTCTATCATCAAGTTTATAAACACCATAATAGTATTGCTTGTCTTTTGCTTCACCAAGATAATTGAACTTCTCTACAAAACATCTTCCACCATCATATCTTTCCCCACAGTAATAACAATTCTTTTGCAAGAATTCAATAGATTTTTCGCAATCAAGCGAGTAAGGGACATTTACTTGTGAAAAAATATTTTTTAATAGAAAAGTAAGAAATAGAATTATATGAAAAATCCACTTATGATTCATAAAATATCTTTGAGATAAAAATTACTATTTTAGTTGTATAACGACGTTGCGCCTAACCCGCCGCCCATAACAGGGAAGCCGAGTAAAGCACAACTGATAAATATTTAGCCGTAGGTTTGTAACTTGTTCAGTACAAACCGAAGGCAAGTTAATTAATTAGAACGAACACTTAGAACAACAAACTATAACTAAAATACAATTTCAAAAATCACAAATCCGCCGAACTAAAACGGCGGTCGGGTTGAGGCGCTGGTTATATTCCATCCGCTTTCGAGTGGAATGAAGAACGCCCATCCCTTTTCAATAGAAATATCATTGTCAGTAATGTTTCTAACATCTGAGAGAGTGCTATTAATATTTAATTTCTCTGATGTGACAAAAGATTCATCATCAGTCGAAATATAGATGACTTTTTTGAAGTCATTAACTGCTACATAATAATTTATATTTTTACAATTGACTGAATAGGCATTAGAAAATTGAGAGGAAGAAATCAATAATGAAAAGTCAGGAACACCTCTAGGATGAAATAGATTGCTAAGACTTGGAAGTTCATCCAAAATCATTGGATTATTTTTAGTCACAGTTTCAGAAGTAGAACAAGATAGAAAAATTCCTAATAAAAGTATTGCAGAAATAGTTAAATAATGTTTCATATTTATTTAGTTGTATAACGACGTTGCCGATAACCCGCCGCCCCAAACAGCAATGCAGATTAAAAAGACAAAGCCAAAGATTTAGCAAACTGCACTTATCTTTCTTTGCAAGTGCAGTTTGCAACAATGTTAATTAATAGAACTACTTAGAACAACAAACTTGTAACGGAACAACCAAACCAATAACTTAAAAACTGCCGGGTGCGAAAAGGCGGTCGGGTTGATTGGCTGGTTATAAATTAAACCCTATTTTATTAAAACAAATTTTTTTGTCGAAACAAATTCTTCAGCTTTTAATTTATAGAAATAAACACCGCTTGATAATATAGACCCATCAAAAACTATTTTGTAATTGCCAGATCGAAGTTTTGAATCAACTAATTTAGCGACTCTTTTACCTAAAGCATTATAGACTTCTAGAAGTACTTCTGATTCTCTTAAAATATTAAAGCTTATTGTTGTCACGGGATTAAATGGATTAGGATAGTTTTGGAATAATTCAAAAGATGAAAACCAGTTTATTTCTTCAGAAATCCCAACTGGACGTACGCCATATCCTTCTAATGTTAGTGAGTCAGGAGAAGAGTAATTATTTGTAAACAAAATCAACTTAGCTTCATAATATGCTAATGAAGTTGGGGTAAAAGACAAATGTAAAGACAGAGAATCCCAAGGGGATATAAAATTGTTTTCATAATTATAGTTGAAAACTGAATTGCTTGTTCTTATTGAGTCTATAAATAGTGTATCAACACCCAAATTCCTTACTGTTAACGTGGTATCTTTTGTAATTCCCAATTCAACTTCCCAGAATGAAACCGTTTGAAAAGGAATCTGGATAACAGGTATACCCGCGTAACCTTTTAACAAAACGGTCTCGGAATCAATAATTGAATTATTATAAAATGTAATTTTCCCGATATCCACACCGGTTTGTATCGGATTATATGAGTAAACAAAATATATGCTATCATCCTGATTTATCGAAAAATTTTGTGATTGCAATTGAAATACTGTATTACTTAAAGAAACATCTGAAACGATAAGGACGCTATCACTTTTATTTTTTTATTAATATCGAATCCATAGTGACAGTATTTGGGTGCTTATAATATTTCTTTGTTCTTTCCTTAGGTAAAAACCGAAATAGTGTAAACTTACTACGATAAATACCACCATAATAACTACCTAAATAAAAATAACCTTTTGAGTCGGTTGTCAAGGTCATAGGTTCATCATTTCCCAATCCATCACCAAAAGAATTCCATTTGTCTGCTTCATCTATTGAGGTATAATAGCCCTTAGGGAAGGTTATTACAGATATATGATCACCTTCATCAACAAGTAATTCGGAAATGCCAAGATAATTTAGACCAGTGTTTTTGGGTTCGAATGTGCTACCGTAGTCAGATGAAAAAAATATACCTCCATCATAAGTTCCAAATAAAATATTATCATTATTTGTGACTACTCCGGAATTGATGGAATGATGAGTTGATCCGGTTCTTAAATCACCAATTCGTTGCCAGGACAGACCATAATCAAATGATCTATAAATATCACCACTTATATGAGAATAAATAGTGCATTTGGAATCGAAACTTATAGATTGAACTAAATCTTGCCCAGTGTTAAATATTTTTTCCCAATTTTCACCTTCATCTGTTGATCTGTAAATTCCACCCCAAGTTCCGGTAAAAATATCACCTTTAGGAGAAGTTGTTAAATATCCAAAAGCGTTAGTTCCGACATTTATTGACTCCCAAAGCACACCTTGGTTAGTTGATTTATACAGTCCGTTCTCAGTTGCAGCAAATACTTTTTGAGAATTTATCACAAGCAAATCTCTGATTATCTTATAGCCCGAAATGCCATTGTTAATTTCTATCCACGTCATACCATCGTTAGTGCTCTTGTAAATACCGTGAGTATTTGTTCCAGCATAAATAATATTTGAGCTACTATCAAATGCCAGACTTAAAACTGGAATCGAATCTGGGAAGGATGTACTTTCCCAAAGGCTTTGGGAGTAAATTAAGGAACTTAAGAAAAGGAGTAAAAATATTATTAGTTTCATTCCATCTCCTTTAATTTATAACGGCGTT